>JANNSK010000001.1:0-31605 GCA_031402515.1 Alphaproteobacteria bacterium
GCAATATGCGGCGGCGGTGATGCTCAAAACGCTGCATTATGCGGCATCTCTCATCCCCGAGATTTCCGACGATATTGACGCGGTCGATGCTGCCATGCGAACAGGCTATAACTGGAAATACGGCCCCTTCCAGATGATTGATCGGCTTGCTGCGCAAGGCTTGAGCGGAACAGAGATCGCGGCGCAAGCGTGGGAAAAATTCGGCCTGCCCGTGCCAAAAATTGTGCAAGAGGCGCGCGGCAAGAAACTCTACGAGGTCGATAAGGGAAAGCGCGCCCAGTTCATGATTGGCGGCAAATTTATGCCAGTGCCAATTCCTGCGGGATCGTTGATGCTGGAAGACATCAAGCTCACGCAAAAGCCGATCAAGAAGAATGCTTCCGCTGCTGTCTGGGATTTGGGCGATGGTATTCTCTGCTTCGAACTCACCAGTAAAAGCAACACCTGGGACCCGGAAAACCTGAAGCTGCTCGGTGAAGCCACCGAAATGGTGAAGGCCGGCCACAAGGGACTCGTCGTCGGATCGGATGCCGAGCATTTCTCTTTCGGCGCCAATATCGGCTTCTTCCTGCTCGCCTGTAATACCGCAAGCTGGTGGGCGATATCGGATATGGTGAAGCAAGGTCAGCAAGTATTCATGGGGCTCAAATACGCGCCGTTCCCCAGCGTGTCGGCGCTGTCTGGCATGGCGTTTGGCGGTGGTTGCGAACTGAACCTGCATGTCACTGCGGTGCAGGCGCATCTTGAATCTTACATTGGGCTTGTCGAGGCCGGCATTGGCGTTGTGCCCGGTTGGGGTGGATGTAAGGAATTGCTGATGCGCCATCTCGCCGCGTCGGAAGCCTCAAGCAAGGCCATCATGAAGGGCCAAAGACCCGACCCGTTTGTTGCGGGTGGGCCGATGCCAGCGATTTCTAAAACCTTCGAATATATCAGCATGGCAAAAGTGGCGGGATCAGCGGTCGAAGCGCGCGAGATGCTTATTCTGAATGACAAATCACGGATCACGATGAACCGCCGCCGCGTGCTGTCGGATGCAAAAGAATTATGTATTGAACTTGCAAAAAACCACGAGCAATTGCAGCCGCGCAATGTACGGCTGCCGGGTGCATCGGGTTACACGGCGTTGATGATGGCGGTAGAGAATTTCCGCAAAAACGGCAAAGCCACACCGCATGATGAAGTCGTCTCCGCCGCCCTCGCCCGCGTGATCACCGGTGGCGATACGGATATCACGCGCGAAGTGACCGAGCAGCAACTGCTCGATCTTGAACATGAGGTGTTCATGCAGCTGTGCAAAACTGAAGCCACCCGTGCCCGCATCGCGCATATGCTCAACACATCGAAGCCTTTGAGGAATTAGATATGCCTTCATACAAAGCGCCGGTGAAAGACTTTCAGTTCCTGATCAATCACTTTCTGGAACTCGATACGCATCACAACGTGCCGGGTTTTGCCGAGGCGAAAGAACTCGTCACGCCGCTGCTCGAGGAATCCGCCAAATTGTGCGAGGAAGTGTTATTCCCGCTCAATGTGGTCGGCGACAAGCAGGGGCTGAAATACAAAGACGGCAATGTGACGACGCCGGACGGTTTCAAGGAAGCCTACAAAACCTATGTCGATGGCGCTTGGCCGACCCTCACCTGGCCCACTGAATATGGCGGGCAGGGCATGCCGGAATTTTTGAACATGCCGATGCTGGAGATGGTCTGCTCAAGCAACCTTTCCTTCGGCCTCACGCCGGGCCTCACCCATGGTGCGGTACATGCGCTGCTGATGCATGCCAACGATGAAATCAAAAAAACCTACCTGCCAAAAATGATTTCCGGCGCATGGTCGGGCGTGATGTGCCTCACCGAGCCGGTGGCGGGAACGGATTTGGGGCTGCTCACCACCCGCGCCGAGCCCAATGGCGATGGCAGTTACAAAATCACCGGTAATAAGATTTTTATCTCTGCCGGTGAGCAGGACCAGACGGAAAACATCATCCACCTTATCCTCGCGCGGTTGCCGGATGCGCCGAAAGGCAGCAAGGGTATCTCGCTATTCGTCGCGCCCAAGGTTCTGCTCAATAAAGATGGATCGCTGGGCAAGCGCAATAGTTTCTCCTGTGCGAGCATCGAGCATAAAATGGGTATCCATGCTTCGCCCACTTGCGTGATGAATTACGATGGCGCTACGGGCTGGCTGGTGGGCACGGAGCATCGCGGATTGCCCGCCATGTTCACCATGATGAACACCGCACGGCTGTATGTCGGCGTGCAAGGCTTAGGCGTGGGCGAGGCGGCCTACCAGAACGCGCTGGCCTATGCGAAGGATCGCTTGCAGGGTCGTGCGCTTGCCGGGCCGAAATTTCCAGATAAACCGGCCGACCCCATCACCGTCCATCCCGATGTGCGGCGGATGATTTACACGATGAAATGTTTCACCGAGGGCGCCCGCGCACTCACCCTATGGGCGGCGCTGCATAGCGACATCGCCCACCGCCACCCGGATGAAAAAGCGCGCGAAGCGTCGGATGATTTCGTGCAGCTCATCACGCCGATTTTGAAATCTTATCTCACCGATGGCGGATTTGAAACCGCCTCCACCGCGATGCAATGTTTCGGCGGTTACGGCTACATCGAGGAATATGGCGCGGCACAATATCTGCGCGACGCGCGTATCGCCATGATCTACGAGGGCACCAACGGTGTGCAGGCGATGGATCTCGTCGGCCGCAAATTGCCGTACGATACGGGCCGCTATCTCTCGCGCTTTTTCCACCCGGTCGATGCGTTCATCGAGGCGAATAGAAATGATCCGCTCATGGCGGAATTTACCAAGCCGCTTAAAGCGCATGTGAAGTATTTACAGCAGGCGACGATGTGGATGGGCGCGATGGGCATGGCGAATCCGAATAACGCCGGCGCCGGTGCCGTCGAGTATCAGAAAATGTTCGCACTGGTGCTGATGGCGTATATATGGGCGAAGCAGGCCAAGCTCGCGATGAAACTGATGGACGAGGATAAGGAGTTCTACAGCTCCAAACTCGCCACCGCGCGCTTCTTTTATGCTAAATTACTTCCGGGGACTGTCTCTTTACTTGCCTCGATTACCGCCGGGGAAGGCCCGGTGATGGCCGAGGGGTTTTAAGTGCTAGTCGCTAGCGCTAGTGCTAGGAAGAAATTAAGTTACTGATATTGTTGATTTTTCTAGCGACTAACCCTAGCGACTAGCCCCCACTTGTCATCAAATCTTCATGAGTATTCTATCCAGTATTTGCTATACTACCCAATATATGGTATTAACTCTTATTAACTAAAATTTTACCAATCTAGCGTATGATTGGATAATAAGAGATAGAATGGAGCGGCAAGATGTCTAAATGGGGATTCAACTTAGGTCCTTTTCACGTTGACACCGGCGGTAAATATCGCGGCGGTTACGGCGGCTTTGGCGGCGGTGGCGGCGGTGGTTACGGTGATATTCCTGGCTATGCAAATCCCGCTCCTTCTTACTGGGCACAACGATCTCGCGACAATCGCATGCGGATCATTGCCAAGAATCATGACGGTTGGACTCCCGGCTTCGGTGGCGGCGGCTACGGTGGCTACGGCGGCTACGGCGACAGTATCGTCATGCGTAACAATGCAGGCGGCGGTTTCGCTGTACGTGATCCGATCGGTACCGGCATTGGGCTTTTCCGTGGTGTTCGTAGTCTGTTCGATGACGACGGTGATGATCGCGGTTCGCCGCGTGGCCATGGCCCGGGCCGTCACGGCGGGCAAATGTCACAGCAAGATATCTATGACCGGGACTATGCCGCGACTGAGGTGCGCATTCAACGGCAGAAGGAAGCGGAGGCAAACAATCTTGCCAGCAGGCAAGCCAAAAGCGATGCCGAACATGATGCCGCAGGTACGCCACGCGAAGATCTGCGCGCCAAAGCTGCCGCTGCGGGTACTACGACGGCTCCTGCTGCCACCGCAGCGCCTGCACCGAAGCACAATCCTGTTGGCGCAGCGGTCGATGTTGGTTCGGATGCATTCAAGGCACTTTCGCCAGCCGACCAGTTCTCGCGGCTGATCAACGCCCCTGAAGTGAAGAATAAAGATGGTGAAACGCTCGACGCGGCAGCGCGTCTGGACGCTGCGCTTAAGATCGCGGTGGAGGCTGGTCAAAAGATTCCTCGCGAGACCAGCACGGATAAGGCAGCGATCATCGCCGCTACCCTGAAGTATTTCCAATCCACTGTTGCGGGTGGCACGCCGGAAGAGAAGGCAGCCACCGCTAACAACTATGCTGCCCTTTATGCGCAGCTGGATGATCAAGGCAAGGCGGCCATTGACAGCCTAAAACAAGCGATGATCGCCGACGCGCAACGCGCCCTGCCGGGAGTGCCGCAGGAAGAGATTCTGAAGAACTTGGGCGCGTTTGATGACAAAGCCAATGGCGCGGGCCAGGCTGGCGGCGATTTCCTCAAAGCCATCATGGAATGGATCACGAAGCTGGTCAAAGCGCTCGAGGAATTGTCGAAAGAGATTAGAAAAGATACGCAGAAGACGGAAGCGCCACCACCCCCGCCGCCTGCGTCAGGCACCACGACCGGTGAAGCAAAACAAGGTACGAGTGCCGCGCCGCTCACCGATGAGCAAATCAAAAGCGGCGTCAAATCCGCTCTGGAAGCACAAGGCTACAAAGATGCGGACGAAGTCATTATCGCATTTGAAAAGCAAACAGGTTTGAAGCAGGACGGCAAGGCTGACGCGGAGCTGCTGGAAAAATTGAAAACCTTGCAATTGCCCCAGTTGCCAACGCCTCCGGCGAATGAAATGCGTATGCCGGAGGATGTGCAGGCAATGTTCAAACAGTTACCCTTTACCAATAATCAGGCCGGTTGGGCGCGCGCCGAACAAGAGGCTGGGATCAAGAATCCCGATGGTATCCGCGATCAAGAATCGATTGAGGCGATTAGGAAATATGCCAAAGCAGCTGGTATCTCCGCTCCTGCTCCCGCAGATGCCACCCCGGCACCGAAACCAGTGAGTGCGGTGAAACCACCACAAGGGCAGAACACTGGTGTGACCCCCGGCGGCTAAATCCTTCCGCGCCATCTTGCCATTATCCACGCTTTCTACTAGGCTTGCCCCATGTCTGAGAAAAAAGTAACAGCGCAAGATAGCCTTGACGCCATGGTCGTAGAAGGCGGCCTAACCGTACAAGAATTCATAGACTTTGAGAATGCCCCCGTCCACAAGGTGGGGCTTGTTATCGTGCGCTATCCGGAAAGACCTGAGTCGGAAGATCAAACGAACTCAGGGCCGGAACTGCTGCTCGTGCGTCCCCGTCCAAAAAGAGAGGGCGAAACCGCGCCGTTTGTGCTGCCGCGCGGTTCGCGTACCTATACGGATAGGATGGGCAATGTATTCGAGATGCGTACGAGTGCAGACGCTCAAAAAGTCGCCGAGAAGATAAAACAAAAAGAGAGTAACGTCATACTCGAGGATCTCGAGACGACGTTGGTGCGTGAGGCGGCGGAGGAAGCTGGTGTGCCGCCTGAGTTGTTGCGCAATGGAGCCCGTTCCCATCTCGGCGAGCGCGTATACCAGTCAACGGGCGATCGATACAAGATCGACTGGCACATATTGGTACTAAGGGATCAACGGGAATTATCTCAGCTCAACGCCCATCCGCCGGATGCGGCGGAAACCAAATGGGTGACGCTAAGCAAGATGCGAGAGCTTCTATGGAGTAAGCAAGAAGGCGAGCGGCAAGCTCGGGTGGGTTATTTGGAGGTTGCTGAAGAAGCGCTGACGCAGGTGCAGAGCATGGTCACGTCTGGTACGTTGATGATGGGCAGCACGTGGAAATCCTGAAAGATTCACCCATCTTGGGCCCGATTCTTCCGCGCGCTAAGCAAGGGGCGAACACAGTTCCGCCAGTAGAGGCGTCGAGCGGCGTGGAAAAACTCCCGAAACCGCCGCGCGATCTAAAAGTCCGCTAGCAGCTAACTCGCCTCGTTCCACACCAGACCGTAGCCGCCTTTGAAGGGCGAAACGCGGGCGGAGAGTTTGCCGTTCAGCAGCCCTTGCGCCTTCTGGCCGAACACTTCGTAACGCCAGCCATGGGCGATAGGCGCATCCTCGAACTTTACCTTGCCGCGCACTAGCTCTTCCAATGCTTCTTTGTCGGCGACCAGCCGCGGCACCACATGCGATTCCTCGCAGCATTGGCGCAGCAATAATTTCATCTGGTCGAAGCAGGCTTCCTGCGCGGCGGGCATGGGCTTATAGCGCTCCTCGGCTTTGGGGAAATCCTCTTTCGGCGCGAGCCGCGCAACGTTTAACACCTCGACTAATGAGGCCACCATTTCCTTCGATAACTGACCGTTAATGCCGCGTACATTCATCAGCTCTTCCGGTGTTTCAGGCATCTGGGCGGCGACCTGCACCACCCATTCATCCTTCAGAATACGCTGGCGCGGCACGTTTTTCTTGATCGCCCATTCTTCGCGCCAGGCGGCGGCGGCGCGCAGCAATTGCAAATATTCCGGGGCCCGGCTTTTGACCTTGAGCCGCATCCATGAGCGCGAGGTGTCCACTTGGTATTTGCTTAACCGCCCGAGTTCTTTCATTTCCTCGGCAATCCAATCGGCGCGACCAGTGTCGTTGATACGTTTCTCCAGCTTCTCGAAAATATGGCGCAGGTGGATGACGTCATCGAGCGCATAGATCAACTGGCGGTCGGAAAGCGGGCGGCGTGCCCAATCGGTGAAGCGCGAGGCTTTGTCGAGCTTGGCGCCGACGAGCTCGCGCACCAGCGTTTCGTAACTGGCGGATTCGCCAAATCCGCAAACCATGGCGGCGATTTGCGTGTCGTACATCGGGGTCGGCACCGCGGCTGAATCATGCACAAAAATTTCAAGGTCTTGTGAGGCCGCGTGGAATACTTTGATGATACTTTCATCGGCAAACGCTGCATAAAGCGGCGCGAGGCTCATGCCGTCTGCCAGCGGGTCAATCGCCACGGCTTCTTTGGAAGTGGCCACTTGCAGCAGGCACAATTGCGGGTAATAGGTGCGCTCGCGGATGAATTCGGTATCGACCGTTAAAAACCGCTCGCCCTTGAATGTTGCGCAGAAGGCTTGAAGCTCTTCCGCCGTGGTGATGACTCTGCTCATGGCCTGCTTGTTACGAGCGGGGGGGCCGATATGCAATGACTTTGTTCCGGGATGTGAATCCCCGCGTGATTTCGAGTGAGGATTTGGGCAATTCGAACGCTTCCGCCAGCAGGTTGATGACGGCTTCGTTGGCCTTGCCGTCTTCCGCCACGGCGCGGACTTTGACTTTGAGCAACGGCAGCCCATCCGCCCCAGTTACAAGCTTATCAATAGCTTCCGTACGGGCGCGGGGTGTGACTTTCAGGGCCAATGTGCCCCTGTCGATTAAGTGTTTTAAAGCCAAATCCTTTGCATTTCCCATGGCCTCGTTTATACCAGCCGCCTACAGCTAAAGGAACCGATATGCACGCCTACCGCACCCATACATGTAACGACCTCAGGAACGCCGATGTTGGCAAAACCGTCCGCCTGTCGGGCTGGGTGCATCGCGTGCGCGATCACGGGCAGCTGGTGTTCCTCGATTTGCGCGACCATTACGGCATCACCCAATGCGTTGCCGCGACTGGCGATGTGGCATTCCAGACCATCACCCACCTGAAATCGGAGTCGGTGGTCATTATTACGGGCGAGGTTGTCGCCCGCCCTGCCGAAACGCTGAACAAGGAACTTCCCACCGGCGAAGTGGAAATTTCGGTCAAGGAAATCCATATTGAATCAGCGGCCGATGTGTTGCCGTTGCTGGTCAATTCCGATGCGGAATTCCCCGAGGCGACGCGCCTGACCTACCGCTTCCTCGATTTGCGCCGCGAGCAACTGCACAAAAATATCGTGCTGCGCAGCAAGGTGATTTCATCGCTGCGCCAACGGATGATTGCGCAGGGCTTCCTCGAATACCAAACGCCGATTTTGACCGCGTCATCGCCCGAAGGCGCCCGGGATTATCTCGTGCCGAGCCGTGTGCATCCCGGCAAGTTCTACGCACTGCCGCAGGCGCCGCAAATGTTCAAGCAGCTCTTGATGGTGTCGGGCTTCGATAAATATTTCCAGATTGCCCCCTGTTTCCGCGATGAGGATGCGCGGGCCGACCGTTCGCCCGGCGAATTCTATCAGCTCGATATCGAAATGAGCTTTGTCACACAGGACGATGTATTCGCGGCGATTGAGCCGGTCATGGTCGGTGTATTCAAAGAATTCTCCGACTGGAAAGTCACCGACGCGCCCTTCGTGCGTATCCCATACGATGAGGCGATGCTGGTCTATGGTTCGGACAAGCCCGACCTACGCAACCCGCTGAAATTGGCGGATGTAAGCGACATTTGGCAGGGCAGCGAGTTCGCCATTTTCAACAAAGTCATCGAATCGGGCGGAACCGTGCGCGCAATCCCGGCACCGGGCTGTGCCGAAAAGCCCCGCAGCTTCTTTGACAACATGATCGAATTCGCCAAGGAGCAGGGTGCCAAAGGCCTTGCCTATATCGGCTTCGATGCGGCGGGTGCCGGCAAAGGACCCATCGCGAAATTCCTCAATGCGGAAAAAACTGAAGCGCTCAAAACCCGTTTGGGTCTCAAGAATGGCGACGCGGTGTTCTTTTCCTCCGGCGCCAAACTCGAAGCGGCGACGATTGCTGGCAAGGTGCGTAGCAACCTAGGCGAGCAGCTTGACCTCATCGAAAAGAACATCTTCAAATTCTGCTGGATTGTCGATTTTCCCTATTTTGAATGGAACGAGGAGGACGGGAAAATCGACTTCTCGCACAACCCATTCTCCATGCCGCAGGGCGGACTTGAAGTGCTTACAAAAGCCAAAGCCAAAGAAGATTTACTGGCGATTCGTGCGTATCAGTACGATATCGTGTGCAACGGGGTAGAGCTTTCCTCCGGCGCGATTCGTAACCACAAACCGGAGATTATGGTCAAAGGCTTCGAGATTGCGGGCTACACGAAGGCGGATGTCGAGGATCGTTTCGGCTCGCTCTACCGCGCTTTCCAGTATGGTGCGCCGCCGCATGGGGGCTTGGCTCCGGGTGTCGACCGTATCGTGATGTTGATTGCCAATGAGCCAAACATCCGCGAGGTGATCGCCTTCCCGATGAATCAGCAGGCGCAGGATTTGCTGATGAATGCGCCCAATACGGTATCGGAAAAGCAACTGCGTGAACTCAATATCCAGCTTTCGCCGAAAGCCAAAGCGGCGCTGGAGGAAGATAAGGAAAAAGCGAGTGATGCGGCGTAGGGCTTGATTCAAGTCAAAGTCGACATATCTTGCTAGTGTAGGCTAACCGAAGAAAAGGAGACAATTATGCATAGTGTTCATTACGAAAACGACCTTTCCCACGAATTCCCCGAGTTCCGCGACCAGATGCACCGGCTGAAAACCACCGATGCGCATTTCCGCAAATTGTTCGACGAATACGATACGCTCGGTAAGGAACTGCACCGCATCGAGAACGAAGTCGAAACGCCGGACGATGCGTACATTGAGCAGTGCAAAAAGAAGCGGCTGAAGCTGAAAGACGAAATCTTCGGCATGCTGAAAAAGGCGGCGTAGTTCCAGCCGGTTTGGTATCTACCCACGTTTTTGTCATTCCCGCGCAAGCGGGCACCCCCTTAAGAAAAAGAAAGTAGATCCCTGCTTTTGCAGGGATGACAAAGGTGGATTGCTTCGCTACGCTCGCAATGACGTATGGAAATTATTGCACAAATCATAGGAATGTTTGGGGTTGTGGGCGTACTCGCGGCCTATTGGTTTTTGGCTTCCGGTAAGTTCACCAATAACGATCCGCGCTATTTGTGGCTGAATATCGTTGCCACTTTGGCAATTTTATTTTCGCTCTTTTATCAATGGAACCTGCCGTCGGTCGTCGCGCAAATCCTATGGATACTGGTAAGTATCATCGGCCTGATTCGTATCCGCAGGCGGGCACGATGAGTGATACGGTTTACAACGCGGTGGGTTTGATCGGCCCCGCATTGTTCATGTGGGCCTATGCAATGCTAGCGCTGGGCTATTGGAACGGCAATCAATTGCGCACCCATGTGCCCAACTTGCTTGGCGCACTATGTATTCTAGTCTCGTTGATTAGGTTTTGGAACCTGCCCATCTTCGTGCTCGAAGTCTGCTGGAGCGGGATTAGCCTGTACGGAATATGGCGAACCCTGAGAAGTCATCGTCTTCAGTAGCGAGTAAGCAATTCTATCTTGTACGATGCCGTTGAGTACGAATAGCAGCAAAATCAAACCAGGCCATGCGCCAATAGAGGCATATTTCCACGCGCCAGTGTAGTGATGGCGCACCCATTTGCGCCAGCCAATAATAATGCCGACAAGGCTTATTATGGGTATTGATAATAGAAATAACCCCAGCATTATTCCGAAAAGAGTGTGTCTGGGGTCATCATTGAAGGCCAGCACGAAAAGTCCGGCGAGGATTTGAATGCCGATGCCGACAAGCGATAGAAGTGAAGCGGCAATAAGGCGGGCTTTGGCTGTTTTCAGCCAGGCCACTACAACACCCCATGGCACTGTTTGAATTTTTTGCCGGAGCCGCAGGGGCAGGGCTCGTTGCGGGCAACTTTGCCCCAGCTGGATGGATCGGTAGCAATGCGCTCTTCGGGTTTGACGTTCATGCGTAATGTTTGTGCGGGTTCGGGGCGCATGGGTTGGCTCTCGGGAAAGGCAATGCGCGACGGGTCGGGATGGCTTTCTTTCATGACTTTTTGCGGCTTGAGATTCATGATGTCGTCGGTAAGCTCAACGCGGATTTGCAAGCGCGAGAGGCGCGAGATCACCACTTCGCGCAGGTGGTTCAGGAGATATTCGAACAGGCCGAAGGCTTCCTGCTTATATTCATTGAGTGGGTCGCGCTGGGCGTAAGCGCGCAGATTGATGCCCTGGCGCAGATGGTCGAGCGACAGCAGGTGGTCTTTCCAGAGTTGGTCGAGCGTTTCCATCAGCACGCGTTTCTCGGCGAGGCGGTAAATATCCGGCGGGAAGGAAGCTTCCTTCTCAACAAAGAGTTTGTTGGTGGCTTCCGCCATGCGGTGTAGGATTTCCTCGTCGGCGATGCCTTCTTCCTTGGCCCAGTTCTCAATGGGCAGCTCGAGCCCGTAGATGCGGAACATTTCGCTGCGTAACGTGGCAGGGTCCCATGCTTCGGCGTAGGAGCCGGGCGGGATATAAGCAGTGACAAGGCTGCGATTGACGTCCTCGCGCATGAAAGCAATGGTTTCGTGAACGCTGGTCGCATCCATCAGTTCAAGCCGCTGCTCGTAAATAACCTTGCGCTGGTCGTTCATCACATCGTCGTATTTCAGCAGCATTTTGCGGATTTCGTAGTTGCGCTGCTCGACCTTTGTCTGCGCGCGCTCAATCGCCTTGTTCATCCACGGGTGGAAAATCGCTTCGTTTTCTTCGAGCCCCAGCTTGCCGAGCACGGTGTCGATACGCTCGGAGCCGAAAATACGCATGAGGTCGTCCTGCAGCGACAGGAAGAATTTCGACGCACCCGGATCACCCTGGCGTCCGGAGCGGCCGCGCAGCTGATTGTCGATACGGCGCGACTCATGGCGTTCGGTGCCGACAACATAGAGCCCGCCAGCTTTGATGACGATGTCTTTGTCGATCGCGCATTGACCGCGAATTTTAGCTTCATCGGCGCCATCACCTGCCTGCTTAATCAGCATATCCGGGTTGCCGCCGAGCATGATGTCGGTACCGCGACCCGCCATGTTGGTGGCAATGGTAACACCGCCCGGGCGTCCGGCCTGCGCGATAATCTGGGCTTCCTGCTCGTGATAGCGGGCGTTTAGCACCTGATGCGGGATTCTTTCTTTCTTAAGTAACGTTGAGAAGGCTTCCGATTTTTCAATCGATACGGTGCCGATAAGGAGCGGTTGCTTGCGCTCGTGCGCTTCCTTGATGAGGGTGACGACGGCGCGGTCGCGTTCGGCGCTGGTGCGGTAGATTTCGTCGTCCGAATCCACGCGCGCCACATCGACATTGGTGGGGATTTCGACGACTTCGAGTTTGTAGATGTCACCAAATTCACCGGCTTCCGTCATGGCGGTCCCCGTCATGCCGGCGAGTTTGGGATAGAGGCGGAAATAATTCTGGAAGGTAATCGAGGCGAGTGTCTGGTTCTCGTTTTGGATGGTGACTTTTTCTTTGGCTTCGAGTGCCTGGTGCAGCCCTTCGGAATACCTGCGGCCTTCCATCATACGGCCGGTGAATTCGTCGATGATGATGACCTTGTTGTCTTTAACGATGTAATCGGTATCGCGCTTGAACAGCATGTGGGATTTCAGCGCCTGCTGCACATGATGGACGACAGCGACATTCTCGATGTCGTAAAGCCCCGAGCCCGACTCCAGCAATCCGCCATCGGTCAACATCTGCTCCATATGCACGGTGCCGGGGTCGTTCAAAGTGACATTGCGGGCTTTTTCGTCGAGCTCGTAATCATCGGCGGTCAGTTTGGGAATCAGCCGGTCCACCTTCATGTAGAGATCGGAATTGTCTTCCGTGGGGCCGGAGATGATGAGCGGCGTCCGCGCTTCGTCGATAAGGATGGAGTCGACCTCATCCACAATCGCGTAGTTGAAGCTGCGCTGAACCATGTCGCCACGGCTGTATTTCATATTGTCGCGCAGATAGTCGAAGCCGTATTCGTTATTGGTGCCGTAGGTGATGTCTGAGGCATAGGCGGCGCGGCGCTCGTCGTCATTGATACCGTGGACGATGACGCCAACGCTGAGGCCAAGGAATGTATAAATCTGCCCCATCCATTCAGAATCGCGCCGTGCGAGGTAGTCGTTAACGGTGACGATATGCACGCCACGCCCTGAAATTGCATTGAGGTAGGCGGGGAGCGTCGCGACCAGTGTTTTGCCCTCACCGGTTTTCATTTCCGAAATCATGCCTTTATGCAGTACCATGCCGCCAATCAACTGCACGTCGAAATGACGCATCTTCAGTGTGCGTTTGGAGGCCTCGCGCACCACAGCGAAGGCGGGGACAATCAGCGTGTCGAGCTTCACGCCGCTTTTGAGTTGCTCGCGGAACTCGTTGGTTTTAGCGCGCAATGCTTCGTCGCTCAGTCTCTCAAGCTCCGGTTCGAGCGCGTTGATGGCGGCCACCTCACGACCGAGGTTGGTTACCAGTCGGTCGTTGGCGCTGCCGAATATCTTCTTGGCGATGGCTTCTAACACGTAAATGCCCGTCCTTTTGATGCGAGCGGATACATAGGGGGGCATCCCCCCCCTGTCAATTGGAGTTGCCTGCTTTTTCCGGCTTTTCTATAACTTGCCAGCCTGTGGATTTTATGGCAAACCACGGCGACTACCAAAAACCTGAAAGAAGGTCCTCATGCGCTCATTTTTCCCCGTGTTGACTGCAAGCTTATTCCTCGCCACTGCCGCAGTTGCTCAGGAGTCGTCTGATGAAATGACGAGCGAAACCGCTGTCGAATCCACCGATGAATCCGTGGCCGAAACGTTGGTTAATGCGGAGCCTGCCCCCGCTGCGAAGCCGGCCCTGAAGCCTAAACCCAAGCCCAAAGTGGTTGAAGTGAGAAAACCGGTCGCCGCGGCAGCCAAAGAAAAACCCAAAACGGAAACCACGGGCGCTACGGCGTTGGCACCCATTACCAAGCCCGACACGGATTATGTTATGATGCGCGTGGGCAGTCAGGATGTTGCCGCTTCCGAGGTCAGGCACATGTGGGAAGGCTTGTTTCCTGCCGGCTCCGCGCCGGATTTCACGAGCCTAAAGCCCGATATGCGCGACAAGGTTCTGCGCGGAGTGATGACCGAGCGCTTGTTGCTGGCCGAAGCGCTCAAGCAGGGCGTCGATAAATCCGACGTGGTACAGCGTGAACTCGAAGACATCAAACGTAAGCTGATTGTGAAGAATTTCCTTGAGGCAAAAACCGCCGATATCGACGAGAAAGCGCTGCGTAGTGAGTATGAATCGCAGGTGGCGGCGATGAAGGACATCAAGGAAGTCCGCGCGCGGCATATCCTCGTCGCCAGTGAAAAAGAAGCGGTGGACGTGAAGAAGCAATTGGAAACCAGCAAAAGCTTCGACGAACTCGCTCGCAGCTTTTCCAAGGATCCTGGCTCGGCCAAGCAGGGCGGCGATTTGGGCTATTTTACCAAGGATAAAATGGTGAAGGAATTCGCCGATGCGGCCTTTGACCTCAAAAAGGGCGAAATCTCTGCGCCGGTAAAAACCTCTTTCGGCTGGCATGTCATCAAGCTTGAGGATAGCCGCCCAGTCACGGTGCCCACCTTCATCGAAGCCAAGGATGCACTTAAATCCAAGCTGCAGGAAAAGAAACTTGCTGACTACCTGCGCACGGTTATCAAGCAGACGGATGTGAAGCTGTTCGACACCAAGGGCAAAGAGCTGCCTTTCAGCAAGGATATTTCCGAGAAGTCGAAAAACAGCGATGGCTAAGCTATTACGCTCGCCACTCGCGCCATCTGCGCTGCCGATATTGCCGCCTGTTACGGGTGTAAAACTGGCGGCGGGGCAAGCGGGCATCCGCTACCAAAATCGCACGGATCTGTTGCTTGTTGAATTGGCGAAAGGTACCGCTGTCGCTGGCGTTTTTACCCGCTCGAAAGCGCCATCGGCACCGGTCGATTGGTGCAGGCAGCATGTGGCAGATGGTAAGGCCCGCGCGCTGGTGGTGAACTCCGGCAATGCCAACGCTTTCACTGGAAAGAAGGGCGCTATCGCTGCACAAAAATCGGCAATGGCGGCGGCGAATATCTACAACTGCCCTGCCTCAGAAGTGTTCCTTGCTTCAACCGGTGTTATCGGCGAGCCGCTCGATGTTGAAAAAATAGAACGGGCGCTTCCGGTGCTGGCCAAAACCCTAAACTCGGATCGCTGGGAAGAAGCTGCCTCAGCCATCATGACCACCGATACCTTCCCCAAAGCGGCAACACGAACTGTTGCGGTCGGTGCAGAAAAAGTAACGATTAACGGCATCGCCAAAGGCTCCGGCATGATTGCGCCCGACATGGCGACGATGCTTGCTTTCATGTTTACCGATGCCAAGATTGCTGCCCCTTTGTTGCAGCAAATGCTGCAGCAAAGTAATGCAAAAAGTTTCAACGCGACGACGGTGGATGGCGACACATCCACCTCCGACACTGCGCTCATGTTCGCCACCGGGCTTGGCCCCGAAATTACCGTTGCCAATAAAGGCGTGTTCGTCAAAGCACTCGACGAGGTGATGATTGAACTGGCACAACTCGTGGTCAAAGACGGCGAAGGTGCACAAAAATTCATCGAAGTCGTGGTAAAGGGCGCGGAGAGCGACCAGGCCGCGCACCGCATCGGACTTTCCATCGCCAACTCGCCGCTGGTCAAAACCGCGATTGCGGGCGAGGACGCCAATTGGGGCCGCATCGTCATGGCGGTTGGCAAAAGTGGCGAGAAGGTGGACCGCGATTTATTGTCCGTCGCCATCGGCGGCGTGGTCATCGCTAAAGACGGCGAGCGCGTCGAATCGTACGACGAAGCGCCCGTCGCCGCGCACATGAAAACACGGGACATTGTCATCGAAGTCGATATCGGGCTGGGCAAGGGTCGTGCGGTGATATGGACCTGTGACCTCACGCACGGCTATATCGACATCAATGCGGACTATAGGTCATGAAACCCGTCCTTGTCGTTGCTGTTGCCCTCATCGATGCGGATGGGCGGGTACTGCTCGCCCAGCGCCCGGAAGGCAAGGCGATGGCGGGGATGTGGGAATTCCCTGGCGGAAAAATCGACCCCGGCGAAACGCCCGAGCAGGCCGTGCATCGCGAAATGAAGGAAGAAATCGGTGTCACTTTGTGCGAGAATTGTTTTGCGCCCCTCACCTTTGTCAGCCACCGTTACGACACGTTTCATTTGCTGATGATGCTCTATGTCTGCCGTCGCTGGGAAGGTATCCCGCAGCCGCTTGAGGGGCAAAACCTCATCTGGAAACATCCGAAGGACATGCTTAAGCTTCCCATGCCGCCTGCGGATATTCCGCTCGTCGGTGCCCTCATCGATGGCACGCATATCTGGCGCGAATTGGCGGCGGTCTAGGTTTTCCATCCGGTCAAGATAATCAATTCAAACGTCGCATGCAGGCGGCCTTGCCCATCATGATGCTGCGCAGCATAAAGTGCCTCGGCGTGGGCGAATAACGTACGTGAAGAGAAGCTTTTTTGCGCGGCGGTGAGCACATTTGTTTCGCCCATGCCGCGCAGGTCGTGCATGAGCGCGCGCATATTGGGATAGGAAACGGTGAGCGTCTCAGAACTCGCGACTGGCAGAGAAAATCCCGTGCGCTGCAGCAATGCGCCCGCCTCGCGCACATCGGGAAAGGGCGCGACGCGCGGGCTGATGCCGCCCTTCAATGTTGTTTCGGCTTGCGCCAGTGCGCCGCGCAACTCGCGCAAGGTTTCCGCACCGGGCAACACAGCGAGGAATAGCCCATCGGGCTTCAGCGCTCGGCGAATTTGGCTCAGTGCGCCGGGCACATCGTTCACCCAATGCAGTCCCCAGACGCTGACGATGGCGTCGATACTATTTTCGGCGAAGGGCAGCCATTCTTCATCCACAACAACACGTAGCCCATCCTCGCGCTGCAGCATCGCCCGCACGCGATCGCAGCGGATAATATGTTCAGTGCCGCGTCGCGCGGGCAATGCTGCGCCGAAAGTGACAATGCGTGGAAATATACGGGTGATGCTGGCGAGCGATTCGGCAATCGCCTCCTGCGCCGCACGCACGAGGAAATCATGCTGCACGAAATCGCGGGCGGCGCGGGCGCGCCTCATGCCTAGACGCTTGCGGTCAAACAGGATAGGAATGGTCATACCCACGGCTCTAATACGAGTAACAAAAGATGACCAGCCTCAAACACGCCTTTATTTCCGCCACCACGCTCGTGCTTGATGCGGTATTCCCGCCGCGCTGTCCGTCCTGCCACGCTTCGGTTGTGGTTGAAGGGAATTTTTGTGCGCCGTGTTTCAATCAGCTCAAACTCATCGCCCCGCCGATGTGCTCCTGCTGTGGTATTCCCTTTATCGCCGATATGGGTGAAGGGGCGCTCTGCCCGGAATGTCTCACCGTGCCGCCTGCTTTCGATACCGTGCGTGCGGTGATGGTGTATGATATCACCAGCGCACCGCTTATCACTGCGCTCAAATTTCACGACCAATGGGCGGGACTGAATCGCTATGGCGAGATGATGAAAAGCGCTGGTGGCGCCCTGATCGCCAAAAGTGATATGGTGATTCCGGTGCCGCTACATTGGCGACGTCATCTCCGACGGAGATACAATCAGGCGGCGCTTCTGGCCTATCGTATTGCAGAAGATGCGAGCCTGCTTTGCCGTATGGATATCATCAAACGTGCCCGCTATACGCCGCCGCAAATGCGGCTCGACCGCGCGACGCGCCTGAAGAATGTACGCAAGGCCTTCGTGCTTTCTGAACGCACCTTGGCGGTTGTGCAGGATAAAACCATACTACTGGTGGATGATGTGGTGACTACCGGGGCGACCGTCAGTGCCTGTGCCTCATTGCTCAAAAAAGCAGGCGCAAAAGAAGTCAATGTGCTGGCGTTGGCGCGGACGGTAAAAGAATGACGAAATATGTCGCCGCAGCAATCCAGATGACCAGTGGCGACAGTATCGCTGACAATATCGCGCAGGCCGCGCCGCTCATTGCTGAAGCGGCGAAGCGTGGAGCAACACTGGTGACGCTCCCGGAGAATGCGTTCTATATGCGGCGCGAGGGTACAGCCTCTATCACCGATGTAACGCTTGAAGCGCATGCGGGTATTCTCTGGTCGCAGGCTGCGGCGAAGGAGCATGGTATCTGGCTGCTGGTTGGCTCGGTACGCACACTCGATGTCGGTGCAGCAAAAGCGGCCAATCGCAGTGTACTGATTGCGCCCGATGGAAACATTGCCGCCACGTATGACAAGATCCATTTGTTCGACGTTACCGTCCCCGGCGGGCAGAGTTATCGCGAATCCTCGCAGGCGCTGCCTGGAGATGAAGCGGTTGCGGTAAAAACGCCATTCGGCATGATTGGCTTGAGCATCTGTTACGATGTGCGCTTTCCCAATCTCTATCGCGCGCTAGCACTGGCCGGTGCGGAAATCCTCACCGTGCCTTCGGCGTTCACGCGCCCTACGGGCAAGGCGCACTGGCATACGTTGCTCAAAGCCCGTGCGATTGAGAATGCCTGCTACGTGATGGCACCTGCGCAATGCGGTGTCCACCCGGGCGGACGGGAGACTTACGGCCACAGTATCATCATCGACCCGTGGGGGACTATTCTTGCAGAAATGACTGAGGATAAACAAGGCATCATCATTGCCGAAATCGACACGGCGCGCGTGGCCGACATTCGCGCGCAGCTTCCTGTGTTGCAGCATCATCGGGCATTACCGGAAGTGAAGGTTATCTAGCGTAATGATGGCACGATGGCTGGGTTCCTCCCCCCTCTAGGGGGGAGGTTAGGAGGAGGGCGTTAGACGCTTGCTCCGAGTTTGAGTATGCGGAAATGCTGCCGCCCTCTCCCCAACCCTCCCCCTCAAGGGGGAGGGAGCCGACCGTGCGCCTCTCAGCACACACGCCAACTTTTACGTCGCTATCGCGTTGCTATGCTGCGCGGCAATCGTTGCGTCGCGTGAGACAGAGGATACGACATTTCCGGGTTTCTGATCATCACGGCGTTCGGGATTGTCATCGCTTGCGGGCGCGCCGGTTTTAGCAGATTTCTGAGGGGATCTGCCGTCGATAGTATTCACATCGGCTCCGCGTTTCACCTGCGCTTCTTCGAGCTGGGTCGAGGCTTCCAGATATTTCCCGCGCAACGAATCATACTGCGCGCGCAAATCGTGGATTTCATTTTTGGCACGCTCGAACTGCGCCTTGCCTTTATTGCCTTCCTTGGCGCCGTAGAAAAAGCTCACCACCAAGGAGCCGAGCCACGTAATGCCGCCGACAATGCCCCCGGCAAACGCCGCCGCCGACCAGCGTTCCGCTTGCACGGACGTTTTGTTTTTCTCAATCTGCTTGCCGATGAATGGGATATGTTCCACCACTTTTTGTGACGCCCATACGATGAATCCGGCAATCTTTCCCAGGATCGAAGCGGGATTGGTCTCCGCATAGGCTTTAAAAGCTTTTTCAATTTTGTCGACGCGCGTGTGGGCAAGCCAACCGATAATGGCAGCGCCTACAAAAGCGGCAATGGTGGCAGCGAGATGGTAAATCTGCACATAGCCGGCGCCGGTCACGATGCCGCTCGGGCCCTGATAGGACTCGCTGGCGATGTCGTTCGCAGGTGGTTCCTGCGATTTCATGCCGCGATGCTGGTGACGGTCTCCCATGCCTATAGTGTAGCACGGTTGTGTGACAGTTTTATGACGAAACGACTGGAAAATCAGGGATTTTTTGTGGTGGTGAGGAAGTAATTTACGTCCAAATCCCGGGGGTTAAGCGAAAACGCCCATTTCATTGGGTCGAAAACGAGGCCCATCGTGTCCCGAATAGTAAGGCCCCGGCCTATGAGCGCTTCGGCCATTTCCGAGGGTTTAACGAACTGCTTCCACTGATGTGTACCACGCGGCACCCAGCGCAATATATACTCGGCACCGACAATACCGAGCGCGTAGGATTTCGCCGTGCGGTTCAAGGTGGAGAGGATGAGCACCCCACCTGGCTTCACGAGCTCGGCCAGCGCGGCGTAGAATAAGGCAGTATCGGCGACGTGTTCGATGATTTCGAGTGCCAGTACGATGTCGAATTGCTTGCCTTCCGCAGCAAGGGTTTCCGCTGCTGCCACGCGGTAATCGATGCCAAGACACTGCGCTGCCGCATGGGTTTTGGCAACCGCAATGGATTCTTTTGCCGCATCGATACCGGTAACATCCGCACCCAGCCGTGCCATGGGCTCGGAGAGCAATCCGCCGCCGCAGCCGACGTCGAGCACGGAAAGTTTGGCGAGCGGTGTGGCAGATTCGCCATCAAGCGAGAAATGCGCAACTACCTGATCGCGGATGTAGGCGATACGCGTGGGATTGATGCGGTGCAGCGGGGCGAATTTCCCGCGTTCATCCCACCATTCACTGGCAATAGCGGCAAAACTTGCCACATCGTCAGGGGCGATCGTACTGGGGTTAGCGGTTGCCATTTGCGCTGTCTCTCGTTGCGTGATAAAAAGCGGAATCACTTTGTAGGCCGCATGAATACGACAGGCAAGGACAGATCCTTTATTAACCGATTCTCTGGCGTGGATCGCGGATGGCAGCGCGCGCTGATCGATGGTCCGCGCACATGGTTCGCGGATCTCAAGCGCAAATTCTCTAACTTGCCAAAAACCAATTTTGATCTCGGCGTTCGCTTCACTGGGTCCGGCCAGTGGTTGGACGCGATGTTTCGCTTCAAGCTTGCTGTCTGGCTGCAGCCCAATTTCCCACAGGCTTGGTACAATCTCGGCTGCTGCTGTATGAAACTACGCCGCTACGACAAGGCCAGGCACGCGTTTAAGAAGACACTGGCGTTGAAACCCACCCATACGGATGCGATCTACATGCTGTCCTCGCTGGAGCCCGCCGCCATCCCGCCTGCGATGCGCCCGACGCGCATGCCTGCGGCGATGATTGTCGATTTCTTCACCGGGATGGCGCCGGTTTATGACGGGGTGGAGCGGCAGAATCGCTATCAAGGCCCGCGCCTCGTGTTCGACGCAGTGAAAGCGCTGCTCAAGCAAACCAACGGGCTGCACGTGTTTGATATCGGTTGTGGTACGGGGCTTTGTAGCCGTCCGTGGCGTACGCTTGCAGTGGCGATGACCGGGCTTGATTTTACTTCAGCAATGGTCGAGGTGGCGAAAGAAGTGCGCATCAACGACAAGCCGCTGTTTGAAACACTCACCACGGCGGATATTCTGGATATCGGCGCCAATACGTTACCCGAGCGCGCGATGGATGTGGTGCTTTGTATCGATACGGCGCAGTTCCTGGGCGAACTTTCCAATCCCTTCGGCAAGGCGGCGCGTATGCTGAAACCCGGCGGACTGTTCGCGGTAACGGTCGAGCCGTTCACCAGCCCGGTGGGCTATGCGGTGAATCCCGATACGGGCCGTTTTGGCCATCATGCTGACTACGTGAAAAAGACAGCCGCCAGCGCTGGCCTTGAACTGAAAAAAGAAGCCAAGGTCAATCTCTATGCCAACCTGCCTGCAGCGCTGTTTATTTTTGCGGCGAAAGAGGGCGTCTGATGACCCCGCAAGGCGACTACCATATCCATCCCGTGGGTGCTGGCCATTCGCGCGCGCTGGCGGCGTTGCACGGCTCCTGCTTTCCCAAAGGCTGGGGGCGCCTCGAGTTTGAAAGTTTTTTCGAGCGAGCGGGCGTCTTTGCCGCCATCTCCTACCACAAAGATAAGCCGGTTGGCTTTGTGCTCTGCTGGCTGATCGAGGACCAGTGCGACCTGCTCTCGATGGGCGTCATGGAAGAATTCCGCAGGGACGGGGTGGGGCTGATGCTGCTTCATTACGCCGTTAGCAACGCGCGCCATATGGGAGCGGATTTCCTCACCCTCGAAGTCAACGCCAACAATGCCGCCGCGCAAACCCTCTACGAACAACAGGGCTTCGAGAAATTCAGTGTGCGCAAAGCCTACTACACCAACGCCGACGGCAGCAAGGCCGACGCCATCTGTATGCGTAAGGGGTTGCGGTAGTTACGCTTGACATAACTATAGATACGTGGTACATAACTAAGGATGATTCTTTCCTTCCGCTGCAAGAAGACGGAGGCGCTGTTTCGGCGCACGGCGACTGCACCGGAATGGAGGGAAGTCGCGTCGGTGGCGCTTAGAAAACTGACTTATCTGAATGCCGCTGTGAAGCTGGATGATTTACGGATTCCGCCGTCCAACCGGCTGGAAAAGCTGAAGGGGGACCGGCGGCATCAGTTCAGTATCCGTATCAATAAGCGATGGCGGATATGTTTTCAGTTCGAGGACGGAAATGCAGCCCATGTTGAAATTGTCGATTACCATTAGGAGAGCACCATGAAACCCACCCATCCCGGCGAGATATTGCGCGAGGAATTCTTGAAGCCTATGGGCATCAGCGCCTATCGTCTGGCCAAGGATATCCGCGTGCCGGTCAATCGGATTACCGCCATCGTCAACGAAGAGCGGGCCGTTTCCGCCGAAACGGCGTTGCTACTGGCGCGGTATTTCGGCGTGTCGGACGCAGTGTGGGTGAATCTTCAGGCCCATTATGACATGGAATGCGCCAGGGATACGCTCAAACGAAAGCTGAAGTCCATCATACGACATCAGCCGGAGCCGGGCCTGCCGTATATGCAGTAAATCTCCTAGCCAATTCCGCTGCTTCCCCCTATAAAACGCCCTCCCTATGGCCCTGATTGTACAGAAATTTGGCGGGACTTCCGTCGCCGATATCGACCGCATTAAACATGTGGCGAGTTTGGTCAAGCGCGAGCTGGATTTGGGCAATCAGGTGATTGTGGTACCCTCGGCGATGGCGGGCGCGACCAACCAACTGCTTGACCAGTGCTATGCGATGAATGATTTGGTGAGCGACTTGTCACGCGCCAATGCCGACCATGTGATTGCCTCGGGCGAGCAGGTGACCTCTGGCCTCCTCGCACTGCACCTGCAATCCATGGGCATACCGGCGCGGGCCTGGGCGGGCTGGCAACTGCCGCTGACGACGGACTCCATGTACAGTAAGGCACGCATCGAACATATCGATACACGGGCGATTCTTGCCTCGCTCGCTGAAGGAAATGTTGCCGTCGTTGCCGGATTCCAAGGCGTTAGCCGCGAAGGGCGCATCACCACGTTGGGGCGGGGCGGTTCGGATACGTCGGCGGTGGCGATTGCTGCAGCATTCAAGGCCGAGCGCTGCGATATCTACACCGATGTCGATGGGGTCTATACGAGTGACCCGCGCATCGTAAAAAAAGCGCAGAAACTACAAACCATTTCCTACGAGGAAATGCTCGAGATGGCATCACTCGGCAGCAAGGTGCTGCAAACGCGCTCGGTCGAGCTGGCGATGAATTATCATGTGCATGTGCAGGTGCGGTCGACCTTCGACGACGCGCCCGGCACCATGCTGGTCGATGAGGAGGAAAAAGTGGAACAGAAACGCGTCACCGGGCTGGCCTATAGCAGGGACGAGGCCCGCATCACGCTCACCGATGTGGAGAATCGCCCCGGCGTGTCGGCTGGCCTGTTCGGGCCGCTCGCCGAAGCTGGCATCAACGTCGACATGATCGTGCAAAACGTGACGGAAGACGGCAAGGAAACCGACATCACCTTCACCGTCGGCAAAAGCGATCTCGCCCGCGCGGCGGAGGTGGTGAAGAACGACAAGCGTGTGCCGAAATGCGGCAAGGTACACACGGATATCGCGGTGGCGAAGGTTTCCGTTATCGGTGTCGGTATGCGCTCGCATGCGGGCATCGCCGCGGAGATGTTCAAGACTTTGTCGGAGAAAAAGATCAACATTATCGTGATCTCGACCTCGGAGATTAAAATCTCAGTGTTGATCGACGAGTCGTATCTTGAGTTGGCGCTACGTGCGCTGCACACGGCCTACGGGCTGGATGCGGTGGAGGAAAAAAATTAAACGTGTCACCCCGTCTTCATGACGGGGTCCGGACCGGATGCCGTCATGAAGACGGCATGACACATTGAGGGAACATGGACGCTAACGCACAACTTCAACAACTCTGGTCTCGCGGCACGGAATTGCTCGGCTGCAAATACGCCATCATGGGAGGTGCCATGAGCTGGGTGAGCGAGCGCCACCTCGTTTCCGCGCTGTCGAATGCAGGCGCATTTGGTGTGATTGCCTGCTCCTCCATGCCGCCCGAACTGCTCGACAAGGAAATCAAGGCGACGCAGGCGCTCACCAAAAAACCATTCGGCGTGAATCTCATTTTGATGCACCCGCAACTCGACCAGCTGGTCGAAGTGTGTATTGCAAACAAAGTCACCCATGTGGTGCTGGCGGGCGGGATTCCGAAATCGAATGCCGTCAATCGCCTGAAAGAGGGCGGAGCGAAAGTCATCGCCTTCGCGCCCACCGCAGGCATCGGTAAAAAACTGGTGAAAATGAAAGTCGATGCGCTGGTGATCGAGGGTATGGAAGCGGGTGGGCATATCGGCCCGGTTTCAACTTCTGTGCTCGCCCAGGAAATCCTCCCGGTGATTCGCGAGATTCCCGTATTTGTTGCGGGCGGTATCGGGCGAGGCGAGGCGATTGTCGCCTACCTCGAAATGGGCGCCTCGGGTGTGCAATTGGGCACACGGTTTGTCTGCGCGGAGGAATCCATTGCCCACCCCAAGTTCAAGGAGGCGTTCATCAACGCCTCGGCGCGCGATGCGATGCCATCGGTGCAATATCACCCGGATTTTTCAGTGATTCCCGTGCGCGCCATTACCAATAAAGCGACGGATGAATTCACCCGCTTCCAGAAAGAAACCGTGGAGAAAGTGTTTTCCGGCCAGCAGTCGAAGGAGGAGGGCCAGCTCGCCATCGAACATTTCTGGGCAGGGTCGTTGCGCCGCGCCGTCATCGATGGTGATGTCGAAAAAGGCTCACTCATGGCCGGGCAGTCGGTCGGCATGGTGCAGTGCACCCAAAAAACCCAAGAAATTGTTGACGAACTCGTCCAACAAAGCGCAGAGTATCTCCAGAGGCGTGCTGCGTAAAACCGCAGCATAAAAAAACAAAAATAAGCCAGAATCAGGAGTCGGCGAAGTGGCAAGTATCATTCCCATGGATAACAACGTCTCGGCGCTGCAATCGCCGATATTGCTGCTGCGCAAAGTCCGCGACGCGATGAGCGCGGCGGGCGTCACGCCGCAGGCGCGCCTCGACCTTCTTGTGAAAACCATCGCCGAAGAATTACACTCCGATGTCTGTTCGATTTACCTCGCGCGTCCCGGCGACATTCTCGAACTCTTCGCCAGCCATGGCTTGAAGCAGGATTCGGTGCACGTCACCCGCCTGCGCGTCGGCGAAGGTCTCGTCGGCGAAATCGCCGCTTCGGGGCTCGACCTCAACCTTGCCGAACCGGCATCTCACCCCAAATACGCCTACCGTCCGGAGACGGGCGAGGAACAGTATCACTCCTTCATCGGTGTGCCGCTCTTGCACAGCCACAAAACCGTCGGCGTGCTCGTCGTGCAAAGCAAGGTCGCGCGTTCCTACTCCGCCGAGCTCGCGGAAATATTGCACGCGGTGGCGATGGTGATTTCCGAACTCGTCATCGGCAGCAAAATTGTCGACATCTTTGAAATCACCGGTCAGGAACACCCGATGCTGCAGTCGCAGCAACTCTCTGGGCAGACGTTGGCGGGCGGTATCGCCAAAGCACCGGTTATCCTGCACCGACCAAAAATCGACATCACCAAGCTGGTCAGTGACTCCCCGGAAGAGGAAGAAAAGCGCCTGCACGACGCGCTCGCCCACCTGCAGCAATCGGTGGATGCGATGATCACCTCATCTGGTATCGAGGAGGGCAGTGCGCATCGGGAAATTCTCGAGAGCTACCGCATGTTCTCGCAGGATCGCGGCTGGATTGAGCGCATCATTGAGGCGATTCACACAGGGTTAACCGCCGAGGCTGCCGTGCGCAAAGTGCAGGAGGAAATGCACGCGCGCCTGAGCCAAATCACCTCCGCCTACATTCAGGATCGCGTGCACGACCTTGAGGATTTATCCGAGCGGTTGCTCTACCACCTCTCGGGCATGGAGCCTTCGGCCGCGCAAGGCAAACTGCCGGACGCGTTTATTCTCGTCGCCGCTAATCTTGGCCCGGCCGAACTGCTCGAATATCCCGTGGCGTCGCTCAAAGGCGTCATCATCGCCGAAGGGTCGCCGACCTCGCATGTCGCCATTATCGCGCGGATGATGGATATCCCGATGATCGGTCGCGTCGAGCATATTTTGAATTACGTGCAGGCGGGTGACCTTGCCATCGTGCAGGGCGACCAGGGCATCATTTATATCCGCCCGCCGGAGGATGTTGAATCGGTGGTCGATGCTGAAATCGCCACCCGTGCCCGCCAGACGGCGGTTTACGCGGCGACGCGCGATTTACCGTCCGTCACCAAAGACGGCGTCACCATATCGCTCAACCTCAATCTCGGATTGTTCGTCAATCCGGATCATCTCGCAGCAGGGGATGTCGCTGGCGTCGGATTATTCCGTACCGAGCTTCCCTATATGGCCAGTCGTGATTTACCGACGGTGGAGGAGCAGCAACGCATCTACCGCGACGCTATTGAGAAGGCCAAAGGCAAGCGGGTGATTTTCCGCTCTTTCGATATCGGCGGCGACAAGCAGGTGCCGTATATACAAGTCGGCGAGGAAGAAAACCCGGCGATGGGCTGGCGCGCTTCGCGCATCGGGCTCGACCGCCCCATCATCCTCCGCCAGCAATTCCGTGCCATGGTGCGCGCCGCCGCAGGTGAAAAACTTTCGGTCATGTTCCCTTTCATCGCCGAAGTCGCCGAGTTCGACGCGATGAAATCGCTACTGCAAAAAGAAATCGACCGGGCGAAGGACGAGGGCATCACCCCGCCATCCTCCATCGAATATGGCACGATGCTTGAAATTCCATCCTTGCTGTTCCAATTGCCGGAACTCATGGAACGGGTGGATTTCATCTCCATCGGCTCCAACGATTTGCTGCAGTTCCTGTTTGCTTGCGACCGTGGCTCGGCGCGTGTCGGCTCGCGGTTCGATCCCTTGAATCCCATCGTTATGCGTGCGGTGCAGAGTATCTGCAAGGTGGCGGAGGAGTATAAGGTCGAGGTCGGCTTCTGTGGCGATATGAGCTCGAGGCCGCTCGATGCCATGGCGCTCGTTGCCTGCGGCATCCGTTCGCTGTCGATGCCGCCTGCCGCTATCGGCGCCGTCAAAGCCATGGTGCGTACGCTCGATTTACGTAACATTCGCAGCTTCCTCGATTACATCTGCACCGAGCCCATGCATTCACTGCGCCTGCAGCTCGAGCGCTTTGCCAAGGATCATGGGGTAGAGATAGCTTAATTTGGCGCGCAAGCGCGCGGGGGGCGAAGACGCCCCCGCTACCGCTCCCCCTCGTTCGCTTCGCTCCGGCTCGCGCGGGCCATCCGCGCTACGCGACGTACCCATGCGCTGTCGAATATGTTGCGTAGATGGCTTGATTTCTCTAGATAGTCATGCATGGCCCAACCCGCCCAACAAGCTTCTTTACGCCTGCCCGATACGATGGTCCGCATCGATATCGGCCCGTATATGCTGTCGCTGAGGCAGCATTACGGCTTAAGCCAGCAGGATGTAGCAAGCCGTCTGCACCTGCGTATCAAATACGTGCAGGCGATTGAAGTCAGTCAGTTCGACGCGCTGCCCGGCAAAGTCTATGCGAAGGGCTACGTGCATAGCTACGCCGAGTTTCTGGGGCTCGATCCTGAGCAAGTAGTGGAGCGCTGCTTCGGTGCCGAATTCACCCGCGAATCGCAGGAGCATTTCATTCCGGCGACGGCACGCGAATCGGCGCATTTGCCCAAAGGCTGGCTGAAAATGCTTGGCGTTGTTGCGGCGATTGGCATGGTCTATAGCGTGTTTTTCAGCCCAGTATCGGAGGATGGCGCCATCATGGTCAGCGAGCGCGCGGGCGCGGTCCCAGAAGAAATGTTAGCACCCATGCGCAACGCGGTGATGCCGACGTCACGCAACATCGACTGTCTGAAGGGGCGCGGCCATCTTTCTTGCTTCTTCGCGGCGCGGCAAACCACGCGCTGGATTCTCCCCAAAGAACCGCCGAGCTACACCGCCATCTCCGCTCCGTACGGCAACCCGCTGCCTGAAAAAAAGAAGTCCAAATGATTCCGCGTCGCCAGTCACTGCGCGTACTCGTGGGTGATGTCGTGCTCGGCGGCAATGCGCCGATTGTGGTACAATCGATGACCAATACCGACACGGCGGATGTGGCGGCGACCGTGGCCCAAGTCAAAGCGCTTTACGAGGCTGGTTCGGAACTGGTGCGTATCACTGTGAATAATGAAGCGGCGGCAAAAGCGGTTCCTGAGATTGCAGCCAAACTCAATGGCGTCCCGCTCGTCGGTGACTTCCATTACAACGGCCACCGGCTGCTGGCCGATTATCCCGAGATGGCGCAAGCGCTCGCCAAATACCGCATCAATCCCGGCAATGTCGGTTTCGGGCAGAAGCACGACAAGCAATTTTCTGAGATGATCGAGAAAGCCATCACTTATAAAAAGCCCATTCGCATTGGCGTTAATTGGGGTTCGCTTGACCAGTCGCTGCTCGCCCAGTTGATGGATGAAAATGCTGCACGCGCCGAGCCGCTCGATGCGGCGGCTGTCGCGCGCAAAGCGCTGGTGGTTTCGGCACTGCGAAGCGCCGCCAAAGCGGTGGAGGTGGGATTGCCGCGCGATCGCATCATCCTCTCCTGCAAAGTCAGCCGGGTGCAGGATTTAATCGCCGTTTATCGTGACCTCGCCGCGCAATGCGACTATCCGCTGCATCTCGGCCTCACCGAGGCGGGGATGGGATCGAAGGGCATTGTCGCCTCCACCTCTGCCCTCGCGATATTGCTGCAGGAAGGCATCGGCGACACGATTCGTATTTCGTTGACGCCGGAGCCGAATGGCGACCGTACGGAAGAAGTTCGCGTGGCGCAGGAAATTCTGCAATCGCTCGGGCTTCGCAACTTCGCGCCGTCGGTCACCGCCTGTCCCGGTTGCGGGCGCACGACGAGCACCACATTCCAGGAACTCGCCGCCGATATTCAGGCGTACCTCAAGCAACGTATGCCCTTCTGGGCGGTGGAATATGAGGGGGCGGAGATGATGAACGTTGCCGTCATGGGCTGTATCGTCAATGGCCCCGGCGAAAGCAAGCACGCCAATATCGGGATTTCCCTGCCCGGCACCGGCGAGTCACCCGCGGCGCCGGTATTCGAAGACGGCGTCAAAACCGTGACCCTGCGCGGGGATTCCATATCGGAAGAATTTAAGCAACGGCTTGAGGCCTATGTCGCGCGGACGTATAGGCGACGAGAAGCCGCATAAACCCCTTGCGTAAAAGGCACTTAGCCACTAACCCGCTATCAAATGAGCAAAACCCTACAACCGGTGCGCGGCACGCATGATTTGCTGGCGGAAGAATTCGCCCAGCACCAGCATGTGATCGCCAGCGCGCAGGAGATCGCCGCACGTTACGGCTATGCGCGCATCGACACGCCCATCTTCGAATTCTCCGAAGTGTTCCACCGCACGCTGGGCGATACGTCCGACATCGTTACCAAGGAAACCTATACTTTCATCGACAAGGGCGGCGAATCGATTACGCTGCGGCCTGAATTCACCGCCGCCATCGTGCGCGCTTTCATATCCAACGGCCTGCAGCAGCATGTGCCTTATAAGTGCTTCTACGCCGGTCCTGCTTTTCGCTACGAGCGTCCACAAAAAGGCCGTCAGCGCCAATTTCACCAGATCGGCGTTGAACTATTAGGCGCCGCCGAACCTTCGGCGGATGTGGAACTCATCGCGCTTGCCATGCATACGCTTGAAGCACTTGGCCTCGACAAAGACGTCACGCTCGAAATCAATTCATTGGGGGATGGCGAATCGCGTACGCACTACCGCGAGGCGCTGGTCGCGTACCTGTCGCAGCATGAAAACAAACTTTCCGAAGATAGCAAAACGCGTTTGAACAAAAATCCGCTGCGCATTCTCGATTCGAAGGACGAGAGTGATCGCGCGATCATCGCCAATGCACCGACGTTGCACGGATATTTTAATGAAGCGTCAAAGGTGCATTTTGATGCGGTGAAGCAGGGTTTAACAGCGCTTGGCATTACTTATAAGGTCAGTGAAAAGCTTGTGCGCGGGCTCGACTATTACTCGCATACGGTATTTGAAATCACGACGGATAAACTTGGTGCGCAGGGCACCGTGCTCGCTGGTGGCCGTTACGATGGGCTGGTCAAACTCATGGGTGGCAACGATACGCCGGGCATCGGTTTTGCCGCTGGTGTCGAGCGGCTGGTCGCGCTGCGTGACGCGCCAACGCCCGCCAAAACGCCGGACATTGCGGTGGTGCCGGTGCAGGAATCCGCCGAGGCGGAAAGCTGGAAACTGGCGCAGCAATTGCGCCATGCAGGCTTCGTCGTGGAGATTAGCTACAAGGGCAAAGCTGGCAAGCGCATGGAACGCGCCGACAAGCTGGGCGCGGCTTTCGCCGTGATGCTGGGTGAGGATGAAATCAAGGCGGGCACGGTCAGTCTGAAGAATTTAAAAACCGGTGCACAGGAAACCATCGCACGGATAGGGCTGCTGAAAAAACTAAGCGGGAAATAACATGTCATTCGAAAAGAAGATCGATGGGCTGATTGCCCGCCATAAAGACTTGGGCGAAAAAATTTCGTCGCCGGACAGCTTGAAAGGCGGTGAATACGCCAAGCTGTCGAAAGAATATTCGGACCTGACACCCATCGTTGAAACCGCGCTGGCACTGAAGGCCGCGCAAAAGGAACTTGCCGATGCATCCATCATGCTCAAGGACCCCGAAATGAAAGCGATGGCGGAGGAGGAGATTTCCAGTCTTAAAGTCGTGGTGCCTAAACTCACCGAGGATTTGCAAGTCGCCCTGCTGCCGAAGGACGAGGCCGATGCCAAAAACGCCATCCTCGAGGTGCGTGCGGGCACGGGAGGCGACGAGGCGGCACTTTTCGCCGCCGAGCTTTTCCGCATGTATCAACGTTTTGCCGAAACGCAGGGCTGGAAGTTCGAAGTGCTCACCATATCCGACTCGGCTTTGGGCGGGGTGAAGGAAGCATCCGCTTCCATCGCCGGAAAGAACGTGTTCCAGAAACTGAAATTCGAGTCCGGCGTGCATCGCGTGCAACGCGTGCCGAAAACGGAAACGCAGGGGCGTATTCATACGTCCGCCGCGACCGTCGCCGTACTGCCCGAGGCCGAGGAAGTCGACATTCAGATTAACGAGAATGACCTCAGGGTGGATGTGTTTCGTTCATCCGGTCCCGGGGGCCAATCGGTGAACACCACCGATTCTGCCGTACGTATCGTGCATGTGCCGACCGGCGTCACCGTACAGTGCCAGGACGAAAAATCGCAGCATAAAAACAAAGCCAAAGCGCTCAAGATTCTGCGCGCGCGGTTGTATGACGCTGAATACCAGAAGCGCGAGAGCGAACGCGCCGCCTCGCGCAAAGGGCAAATCGGCTCGGGCGACCGTTCCGAGCGCATCCGTACTTACAACTTCCCGCAAGGGCGCGTGACGGATCACCGCATCAACATGACACAGTATAATCTTGATCTGGTTATGGAAGGCAGTGGGCTGATGGCGTTTTGCGACGCACTCAATGCCAACGATCAGGCAGAAAAACTGGGAACATTGCAGGAATAATGAC
>JANNSK010000002.1:0-15671 GCA_031402515.1 Alphaproteobacteria bacterium
GTATCAAGCAGCAGAATTTTTACTGGTTTCTGAAGGAGTGCGAGTGGCGCTTCAATGGAGGCAACCACCAACAGTTGCTAACCCGACTGAAATACTGGTATAAACACACTAAACATTAGGCCACTAAGTGGTATAGCCCCTTGTATTATTGCTGTTGAGAATAGTTTTTATTTTATCCGATATAAGAGCTAAAAACTTAGCTTTCTTCTCAAAGGTTGATTCGCACATGCAGAAAGTCGAGAATTATTTCTCAAATGTTATGCCGACAAGACAACAGGTGGAGAAAAAATTCGATAATTTAATAGAGAACTTATATAATATAAAAAAATAGACTCAAACTGAGACACTACCCATTCCAGCGAAAGCTGGAATCCATTTTTTACTTAAGGTAATAAACAGATGGATTCCAGCTTTCGCTGGAATGACGGAGTCGCTGTGGAATTCACCTCGAACAATCACGAATATAGCGTCAGCGAAATCGCGGCACGGGTCAAACGCGTGGTCGAGGATAATTTCGGCCATGTGCGCGTGCGCGGTGAGTTGTCGAAGGTCACAGTGAATGTGGCTTCGGGCCATGCCTATATCACCATGAAGGACGAGAAATCCGTACTCGATGCGGCGTGTTGGAAGGGTACGCTGGCCCGCCTCAAGCACCGGCCCGAGGCGGGAATGGAAGTCATCGCCACCGGAAAACTCACCACCTATCCTGGGCGCTCGACTTACCAGCTGGTCATCGAATCGATGGAGCCTGCAGGTGTCGGCGCGCTGATGGCGTTGCTCGAACAGCGCAAAAAACAACTGGCGGCGGAAGGGTTGTTCGATCTCGCACGCAAGAAGCCGATTCCTTATTTACCTGATACCATTGGTATCATCACCTCGCCGACCGGCGCCGTCATCCGTGATATATTGCATCGCCTGTCCGACCGTTTTCCGCGCCATGTGTTGCTGTGGCCGGTGGCGGTGCAGGGACAGGATGCGGCGGCGCAGGTGGCAGCGGCAATTCAAGGATTCAACGCCATGCCGAATGGGCCGGACGTGATTATCGTTGCGCGCGGCGGTGGCTCCATCGAAGATTTATGGGCCTTCAACGAAGAGATTGTAGTACGTGCGGCGGCGGCATCGCGGATTCCGCTCATCTCGGCGGTGGGGCATGAAACCGACACCACGCTCATTGATTATGCGTCCGATAAGCGCGCTCCCACACCAACCGGCGCGGCCGAATTCGCCGTGCCGGTGCGCGAGGAATTGCTGCATACGGTCGAGGATATCGCTGTGCGCATGAATGCGGCGGTACGTACGCGCCTCGCCCATGCGCGCGATAAGGTGGAGCACCTGGCGCGCGGTTTGCCACGTCCCCAACAGCTGGTAGCGATGATGGCACAAGGGCTTGATGAAGTATCCGAGCGCTTGGCGCTGGCGTTGCCGCGCATGCTGGTGCTTAAAGTGGAACGGCTGCATTCGGTGGTGGCGCGATTATCGCCACGATTCCTGATTCTGCAATGGCAACGCCAGTCGGAACGGCTCAAAGGACTTGCCGCATTGCTTGAATCTCTTAATGTGGATTCGGTTTTGAAGCGCGGATTTGCCATCGTGCGTGACGGGGCGGGTAATCTGGTCACTGCCGCCGCCCTTGTACCCATAACGGGGACGCTATCGCTCACCTTCCATGACGGTGAAAAGAAAGTAGCATTGGCGGGTGCCAAAACCAAGCAGGCAAGCTTGTTTGAAGAGAGTTAGTTCCGCGGGCCACCGACATCGTAAAACACATCGACCAACTTGCGTGATAGTTTTGACGTCATCCATATGGAGATGAATGTCGACAAGCTGGGCAGCGCCACCACCGGCAAGGTGTAATAGAGAAAGCTCACGCTCTTCGCGTTCAGCCAGTGCATGAACAGTTTGTTATAGACATTGATGACGTAGAACACGTCGAGCCATTTATCCGATAGCGGGCTGGCGCCTTCAGCGGGCGTGTAAATGATATAGGCTGCGCCAAAAATGCCAAGATATGGCGGGATAAGCAGCACTGCAGCGAGCAGTACGGGCACAATCATGGCGAGCAGGAAGAGGGCACCAGCGTTCATGGGGACTATGTTGTTTAAAACGGGTGAAAAATCAAGAGCGGGCGATGCGCGCGGCATCGAGTTTTTCCTTGAGCCATGACACTATAGCAGCTTCATCGGCAAAGCGCAGGGAAACTTTCAGCACGGCTACATCGCCGCGCAATACGGGCGGGATTTTCACCGCGTCTTTTTCGGTAGTGATGAGCTTGGCGCCCAGCGCTTCGGTGCGGGCGAGGAGTGTTTTGATATCGCGCGCATGGTAGGGGTAATGGTCGGCGAAGCTCTCTGTCTCGATGACATTTGCCCCATACGCTTTCAGCGTATCAAAAAATTTCCGTGGGCGGGCGAGTCCGGCAAAGGCTAGCCACTTATTCTCGTGCAGGAATGATACGTCACCCACGGGTTCCAATGTTGCGGCGAAGATAGGCAAGCGTATCGACGTGGTTAATCCATGCATATCCTCGCCGATGAGTATCACCGCATGGCAGCGGGCGAGCGCAGCGGAGAATGGCTCGCGCAGGGGACCGGCAGGCAGCGGCAAGTGGTTGCCGACGCCATAAGCACCGTCGATAATGAGTAACGAGATGTCTTTGTGTAAGCGGTGATGTTGCAGTGCGTCGTCGGCAATGGCGAGCGATGCGCCATGTTCGGCGGCGAGTACACTCGAAGCCAGCCGGTCGTGCCCGACCCAGCACGGTGCGGCATGGGCGAGCAGTAGGGGCTCATCGCCTACTTTACGCCAATCGTCGGTGAGGTTGGCCTGATGCGGCGTGCGGGTGACTCCACCATAGCCGCGGGTGAGAATGTGCGGCGACTCACCAAGATGTTTGAGTAACGGTATCAGTGCCAGCGTTGCAGGCGTTTTGCCGGCACCACCCGCGGTGACATTACCCACCGAGATGATCGGCACCGCCGCGCGCTGCGGCTTGGTTAGCATGCGGTCCATCCATGCGCCGAGAAGATAGGGCAGGCTAAGCGGTGCCAGCAGCGCACTGAGTAAATTGAAGCGGTGCCAGAATGTGGGTGTACGCATCAAGCACTCCTGACTAAAGGAGTATTGTCGCCCAGTATTGTTTCCACTGATTGCAGGATGCGCGCGCCGGCGCCGCGGGCGGCGTTCACTGCCGCGGCGGCGCGGGCGGCCATCGCTTTGCGCGATGTATCATCGGTGAGGAGTCCGAGAACGGCTTGTTTCAGTTGTTCGACATCGGCAACTTGACGCAGCGCTTCAGCACGCCTGAGGTCGGTGACGATGGCGGCGAAGTTATGCGTATGCGGGCCGGTGACGATAGCGCAGTTGAGTCTGGCGGGCTCCAGCGGATTCTGCCCGCCATGGGCGACTAGCGAGCCACCAAGGAATACGACGCCCGACAGGCGGTAGAAAATACCAAGTTCGCCCATCGTGTCGGCAAGATAGATGGCGGTATCGTGCGTAATCGGTTCGCTCCGGCTGCGCTGGGCGACCTTTATGCCACGACTGCGCAAATCGGCAGCAATGGCATCACCGCGCCGCGCATGGCGCGGCACGATAGCGGTGAGTAGTCCAGGAATTTTATCGGCGAGGGTGCGGTGCATCTCGGCGACCATTTGTTCCTCGTTGGCATGGGTGGAGGCGGCGAGCCAGACAATGCGCTGGCCGCACATCTCGCCCAACGCGCCGAGCGTGGAGGCGGAAGCGGGGAGCGCGGCGGCATCATATTTTAAGTTGCCCGCTTCGATTACTTCCGTTGCGCCCAATAGACGCAGTCGCTCGGCATCTTCTGACGATCCCGCATAAATCATCGTGAAACAATGCAGCATCGAACGAATGGTGCGTGGCGAGCGTTGCCAGCCTTTCAAACTATGCGCCGACATCCGCGCGTTGATAAGCAGTGTCGGTACGCGGCGTTGCTTCAATTGCCAGAGAAGCTGTGGCCAGAATTCCGACTCCACCCACAGCGCGAGGTCCGGCTGCCAATGGTTGAGGAACCGTTTGATCGAGGCATGGGTATCAATCGGTATGTATTGATGTATCGTACGCGGGAGCTTTTGATTTGTCACCAATCGCGCCGACGTCACCGTACCGGTGGTGATGAGAAGCTGGATGTCCTCATAACGATCGAGCAGTGCGCGTACGAGAGCGAGCACGGATTGCACTTCGCCGACGCTCGCCGCATGCAGCCAGACCAACCGTCCCGCTGGTCGCGCCAATGCGGCGTAGCCAAATCGTTCGCGCAACCGGGCTTGTTCCTCCTTGCCGCGTGCGGCACGCCGGAATAGCCAGAGACTCAAGAAGGGCGTGAGGAGGTATCCAGCGATGGTGTAGGCGAGTTTTATCATGCGGTGACCCCGCATAAACGATCCGCCTCGACAGTGATGCTATTCAGTGCTTGCTCGATGATTTGTGTGCCGGTAGCGATCGCCTCATCGCTGCTCTCGCCGGACAAAAAGATTGGCGCGGCGATAACGAATACGATCCGTCCGAAGGGCTTGGGCAGCATGAAACGATCCCATGTTTTAAAGCGTATGTGTTTCGTCGATGCAAAGCTGGTACCAATGATGGGCATGCCACTTTGCAGGGCGACGTAGGCCGCGCCTTCGGCGGCTTTTTGTTGCGGCCCGCGTGGCCCGTCCGGCGTGATAGCGACGTTGCCGCCCTCCTTCAGAACGCCGAGCATGCCCTCAAGCGCCGGGCGCACACCCTTGCCGCGCGATCCATGCACAGTTTCGATTGATAGGCGGCGTACAATCGCGCTGATCATTCTTCCGTCGGCATGGCGCGAAATCAGCACTGCCAACCGCCTGCCCTTCGGGCGCGTGAATGGCTGCATGACCATGCGCCCGTGCCAGAAGCAGAAGATAGCGGTTTTTTCGCCGCCCATATACGGCAGCGATTCGGCTGAGCATTGTTTCTCTACGCGACTGGTGGCGTACACAAAACGCAGCCACAGCGCCAGTAACTGTGAACCCAGCCAGATGACCGGAGCGCTTTTCAGCAGGCGTTTCTTGAGCGTCATTACGCGGCCTCACCACCGGTGGCATACAGCCGGTGCATGTTGCGATAGATGTCGGAATTGGCAAGCAGCGAAACATGCGTGCCCATGTCCTTGATATGCCCGCCTTCGAGCACGAGGATCATATCGGCGTGCTGAATGGTCGTCAGGCGGTGGGCGATGACCAGCGTGGTGCGATTCTTCATCAGCTCGGTGAGTGCTTCCTGCACCGCGTGCTCGGAGGCGGTGTCGAGCGCCGAGGTCGCCTCATCGAGCAGCAGGATAGGTGCGTTCTTCAGAATGGCGCGGGCAATCGAAAGCCGCTGACGCTGGCCGCCGGATAGCTTCACCCCATGCGGGCCGATTTGTGTGTCGTAGCCGTGCGGCAGCTGCTGAATGAAATCATGGGCGTGGGCATCTTTGGCGGCTTCAATAATCGCGTCTTCAGTAGCCCCTTCGCGCCCGTAGGCGATGTTGGCGCGCACGGAATCGTCGAAGAGGATCACGTCCTGACTGACCAGCGCCAGTGAACGGCGTAACGAGGCGACCGTGACGCCACGGATGTCCTGGCTGTCGATGGTGATGGTGCCCGATTCGATATCGTAAAAGCGCAGTAATAAATTCATGATGGTGGTTTTTCCCGCGCCGGATGCGCCAACCAGCGCCACCATTTTCCCCGACGGCACGGCGAAGGAAAGATGCTCGACACCACCGGCGCCCGCCGCGTAATGGAAGGTGACGTCGTTAAAGCGTATTTCGCCCTTGGTTACGACAAGCGGCGTGGCATTCGGTGCGTCTTTGATATGGGGTTCCAGATCCATCACTGAGAAGAAGCGTGCCGCCGCGGCCATGCCTTCGTTGAGCAGCGTGTTAAGTCCGGCAATGGCTTTGAGCGGGCGGTAGGCCATCAGCATCGCGGCGATGAAGGAGAAAAACGCGCCGGGCGTGGTCTCATCCGAGATAACTTTGAATCCGCCATACCAAATAACGGTGGCAATCGCGCAGCCGCCAAGCAGGCCCATGATGGGACCGGAAGCCGAGTTCACTTTCGATCCACGGTAATAAAGCTTGAACAGATTGTGAATGGTTTTCTTGGCGCGGGCGACCTCGAAATCCTCGCGCGCATAGGCTTTCACCATGCGCACGCCCTGGAATGTATCGTCAAGCTGTGCAGTGAAATCAGCGATCTGTGCCTGAGTCGATGTAGCGATGCGGCGCATGCGTTTGCCCAAACGCAGAATCGGCATCACCGCGAAAATCAGTATGGCGAAAGCAATCAGCGACATCTCGATGCTCTGCATGAACATCACGCCAATCAGGAATAGCATGGTCAGTGATTCCTTGATGAGGCCGGTCAGCACATGCGATACCGATTGGCGCATGAGGGTGATGTCGCTGGTAAGGCGCGAGATCAGCCTGCCGGTCGATTGGTCGTGGAAGGTACTCAAATCCGCGTGCAGCATTTTGCCGAACAGGTCGATCTGCATGTCGGTGACAACTTTCTGTCCGACATATTTGAGACATAGCGCCTGCCCGTAATCGCCCACCGCGTTGAAAAAAGCGAGCGCCATAATCACGATGGGCAGGAGGGCCAGTAGCTCGGCGTTACGCTTAACGAAGATTTCATCGAGCACCGGTTTCATCAGGTAGGCGTTGCCCGCCGTGGTGCCAGCGACGATGACCATGCAGCCTACGCCAAGCAGCAGCACCTTGCGGTAGTGCAGCACATAGGTGCGAATGAGCCGTTTATACAGCGCGAAAGAACGTTCGTTCGATGCGGTGATGCTGCTCATCAGCTGCCTGCGAGGGTCATGGTGGGGACCATCAGGGTGGGGGCGTTGGTGCCGTAGCGGAATTCAAGGTCGTTCGCCGCAACGAGTGTTGCAAACATCTCGCGCAGGTTAGAGGCGATGGTGATTTCGCTCACCGGATAGGCAATCTCGCCATTCTCGATCCAGAAGCCGGAAGCGCCCAGCGAGTAATCACCGGTGATGAGGTTGGCGCCATGGCCGATGGTTTCGGTAACAAGCAACCCGCTTTTGACGCTTTTTAAAAGTTCCTCAGGTGAGGACTTGCCGGCGGCGAGGTAAAAATTACTCGTCGCGGGCGAGGGGGCGGAAGAAAGTCCGCGGGCGGCATGGCCGGTCGTTTTCATCTTGAGTTGGTTGGCCGAGCGCGTGTCCAATATCCATGAGGTGAGGATGCCGTTCTCGATGAAGTTGCGTTTGCTCGCGGTTACCCCCTCATCGTCGAAGCTCTGTGAGCCAAGGCCACGCTTGATGAGGGGATCATCGATGATGGTGATCGTATCCGAGAATATCTTGTTGCCAAGTTCGTCTTTCAGAAAGCTTGTGCCGCGGGCGATCGCCGCACCCGAGATTGCGCCCGCCAGTGCACCGAGTAGGGATTTGCTCACGCGGGGCTCGAAAAACACTGCCACTTGCTGCGACGAGAGTTTGCGCGGCTTCATACGCTCCAGTGTGCGCTTCGCCGCCTCTTTACCGATATCCTCCGGCGTGTCGAGATCGCTGCGATAGACGGCGACATCGTATGCGTAATCGCGCTGCATACTGTCGCCCTCACCAGCGATGAGTGACACCGACACCGAACTATGGGTCGATTCCGCAACGCCCGAAAAGCCACCGCTGGTGACGAGCACTGTGCGCCCGCGGCCAAACCCCGCATCCGCACCCTCGCTGTTGGTGATGCCTTTGACGGCCATGCCCGCCGCCTCGGCGCGCTTCGCCATGTCCTGCAAGGTTTCCATCGACGGTTCTTCGCTCTCGGCCAAATCAAGATCGGGGAATTGTCTGGCGAGCAGCGCGGCGTCGGCCAGTGCGGCGAACGGATCGGCGGGTGCGGCGCGCGCGATAGAAAGCGCCTGTTCCACCATGCGTATGATTGCATCCTTGCCAAGGTCGGACGTGGAAAGCGTGGCGGATGACTGACCGGTGAATACACGAATGCCTAGCCCGCGATCCTCGGCGCGCTCGATCGTTTCCGGCTCGCCATTGCGGATGCCTGCCTGAATGGCGGTCGATTCCACCACGATGGCTTCCGCTGCCGACGCGCCTTTTTTACCGGCGAGGCGGACCGTGTCTTCGGCGATTGCAAGCAGTTGGGACGTGTTCATGATGTTACTGTATATAGGTGATACAGCGCGATGGCAGCGGCATTTGAAACATTGAGGCTTTCCATGCGCTTACCCATCGGCAACTTGGCCATGAAGTCGCAGGATTCGCTCGTTAAGCGGCGCATGCCCTTGCCTTCGGCTCCCAGTACCAGCACGGTTTTGGAGTCGAGTTTGAGGGTGTTCAGCGTTTCTTTCGCCTCGCCATCGAGGCCGACAATCCACCAGCCCGCCTCCTTGAGCTCGCGCATGGCGGAGGCCAGGTTGGTGACGGTGATGAGTTTGATAATATCCAGCGCGCCGCAGGCCGCCTTGGCCATGGCGGCGGTTTCGGGCGCGGAATGGTCTTTGGGCAGGATGACGCCCGCCGCGTTGAACGCCGCCGCCGAGCGCAAGACTGCGCCGACATTATGCGGGTCCGACACCTGATCGAGGATGACCAGCGGGCCTTTTTCGAGATGCAGCACATCCTCAATCACATAGCCGGGCAATGGCTTTACTTGCGCTGCCACGCCCTGATGCACCGCGTCACCGCCAACGATACGGTCGATTTCCTTCATTTCCGTGACTTGCGGCTCGGGCAGTTTGCGCGTGATATCGAGTTTGCCCTCTGCCTGCGGGGCCAGCAGAATCCGCGTGACTTCGCGCTCTGGGTTGGCCAGCGCCGCATTCACCGCATGTCTGCCATAAATCCAGTAGCCACCGCCAGCGGGCGGGTGGCGTGGGTTCGTCCCTTCACTAAACCCCCGACGGACAGGTGCGGCGGACCCGGCCTCCTGGCCTCGTGCCGGTAGGTGGGTTCGGTTGCCGTTTCGCTGCTTCCTCGTTGACATGGGAGGCTTCTTATCTTAGCACGGGGCTCCTTTCTAGGATTTTCGAGAATTCTGGAGACTTGGAGCATCTTTACCCAACATGCTCTTCGTGTGGAGGGGTGGCCGAGTGGTCAATGGCAGCAGACTGTAAATCTGCCCTCTTAGGAGTTCGAAGGTTCAAATCCTTCCCCCTCCACCAGTAAACTGTTTCAGGGCGTAGCAATTAGTCCCAGCACGGGACGCAAAGCCAGAGTAGGCTTGCGTTTGCTGCTGCATGTGTGTTCACCTCGTTGCATCCCATCCAAGGGGTACAAGGGGTATAAAATGCAAAATGTGTCCTGCCCCCCTATAATTGGTCCGGAAGTTATGTTAGGAAACGGACTAGAGAGAGGGGGGCAGGTCACACCCTTTTGCTTTAATTAGCTAAGCACTAAGAACGCATTTCTTAGCTCAAAAACTCTCACTTGGCCTCATTTTCCTTGTGAGCGATTAGACCCAATGCCATTTGGCAGAGACTTACATGTTCCAGGATCAAAGATATGTTGATCATTGTCTAAGGAGAGAGGGCACTCATACACTGGCCCGGACTGCACCGGCGACGCGATGGGCGGTGTGGAGGACGCGATAGCCTGCGGTGGTGGCGCTGATGGCTGTGACTGTGACATAACGGGCAGCGCGATATTCGGCGCTTGCATCACTTCCTCGAATGTGACGGGATTGATCGTTTTCGCGGCGCGCAAAAACTCCTCTACCCCACGCATTGTTGTCTGGAAACCATTTTTCAATGTCGCCGGGCCGAGAGCGCTATACGTCTTTAAATAGCCTTTTAGTCTTACGACATCGCTGAGAAGTGTCCTGTATTCACCGTCGTCAATGGATGCTCCGCTATTGTACTGATCAACCATTTTTTTGGCCCTATCAAACATCTCTTTATAGCGGCCGTTCAGTAGATTATAGGCGCCAACGTAATAGTTGTAGTGTTCGGTACTTTGCGTCCTTTGCGGAGACATCGTCGCGACCAGGCGCTGCACAGTCCATCTCGCAAACGCGTCGCCCTTGTCTGCCTCGATGGGCTGTGAGGCGAGTTCTGCGCCGATCTCTTCGACCACGCTACCTTTAAAGCCCGGCCCTACTTTCAGTTGCGCTTCAAACTGTCTGCCGTTCGGCCCGTTTATGCCCGCCGCATTCCCGCCTGGAGGGGTGGATTCGAAGATAATCGTTTCCTTGCCCGGGATCCGGATGAGCAACCGCTCGTGTTCCGGCGGATGATCAAATGTGATCATGTTCTGATGAAAGATTTTTCTCCCCTGCGCGTCGGTTGCCCCCAGCAAAAAGCCAGCGAATACCCGGCTCAGCGTGTCGCAATCCCCCCGAATCTTCGCCGTTTCTGATAAGGTGCCGATACTGTCTAACATGGGCGCATCGGCGACATAGGTGAAATATTTGGCGCGCATTATTTCCGCGCAGTAAAGCACTTTGCGCTGGTCTTCAGTAAGGTTGGCAAAAGCGGCGTCGTCTTGCTTCCACCTCTCATAATCCGCCCCAAAAGTTGCTGGATTATCCAGCCGTGCCTGGAATGCTGACCGCATGGCATCCCACTGCTGCAATTTCAAGTCGAACAGCTGCGCGTTGCCTTGCAACGTCGTGTTGTTATAGATGATGATCGGGATGAATGCGCCCTGCGCAATGAGAGACTCGTAGAAAGCTCCAGGATACGCATAGATATTGCTCGCCGGGATATTTCTGGCTTTCGCTTCGGCCTGAATCTGCTGGAAGGGTTTTATATCGAATCGCTTGCCTGCTTGCACGATGTAGTCGGCATGCTTTGCCGCCAGCGCTTTCAGTTGATTGATCCCAGACATCTTAGCTCCATTTTGTACGCCTACCCGCGCCAGCTATTTACTTCTCTGTGAAGCATTTGGGGGGATTCCATTTGGCAGAGGCTTACATGTCCCAGGATCAAAGATATGTCCCGGCGAGTCTAAGGAGAGGGGGCAGTCCCACACTGGCTCTGGCGGCGGCGGTGGCTTCACAGCTTCTACCTTGCATACGCCGTCGGGGCCATCGCAACCCGTGTTTTTGATTTGGATGCACTTGCCATCCGCTCCTACGCCAATGGTCACGAAATTGACGTGGAGTTTTTTGCCATGGACGAGGGTACTCTGAATATTTTTCATCGCCGCCGCTATTCTATCTTCGTCGTCCTCGCCGTCTGTAATGAGAAATACGAAAATGTTGCCGCTGGCAGTCATTGATTGGGCAACATCGCGCGCTTTATTAAGAGCACCCGGGATATCGGTTCCATTTGCGTTGGCACGCAGGCCACGAATAAGGCTTTGTGCTTTATCGAACGTTTGATTTGGGTGATTCACTATACCATCTCTGCCGTCACCAAAGGTGATGATATCCACCTCGAGATCGTATTTCACGGCATCTTTAAGCGCATGCTTGGCGTACTCTTTCATCACCTCGATCTTCTTTCTGCCATCGCAGTTGGGGTCGTTCATCGAGGGTGAGTGATCGAGCACAAAAATGGCCTGATCGCGTTTAGTGGCGGTGCTGTTAGGTGTTGGATTATTTGCCATTCTATGCTCCTTGCTTCTGCCGATTCGTCACATTCTGTTCCCTGCGTTACATCGAGATTTCTCTACAATTTTTAAAGTAAATCTTATTGCTCGCCGGGTCTTTGCCGACTTCGGTATCGCATTGCTGCATTTTCTTTGGCGGCGGCGGTGGTGGCGGCGGCGGAACGGAGCAGTCTAACTCTTCGCCATTAAATCGTATGCCGGCCGACGCCAGCGCGGCGACTATCTCGGCGGACGAGTCCGGAAGTCTTGCATAATCCAGCGGTATGGCAACACCGTTACCCTGCTTCACGCCCGTTAACACTGTCATGATGTTTGAGTTCACGCCATCGCAGTTTCTAAGGATGAACCGGGTAATCGTTTTGGCTTCGGGGTCGCGTTCGAGGGTGATCTTATACGGCTCATAGAGCTTCTGCAGATCATTGAACCGTGCGATGCGGATGGCGGTATCCATCTCTTCATTCAATTCTTTGTGCAGCTTGCCGCCGGGATCGTTGGCGAACGGCAGCGCCATATTTTTCTTGAAGTTGTTCAGCACATGGGTGGGGATGCCCGAGCGTTTAATCGCGTCGGAGAATATCTCTTTCGCCTCTTCGCCGTGTGCGCGATTCTGCATGCCGAATCTGGTCAGGTAGTCGATGGCATTTTGTGCCTGAGTGAGCCCCGTGCTGGTCGACAGTTTACCATATAATTCGCTTTCGCCGGCGCTGGCGGCTGACTGCGTTTGCACCTTGTCCTTGAGCTCGGCTCGCGAGAGTTTATTATTCATCGCATCCACCAGCGCCTGCGCAAATTCCGGCTTTTTTTTGCAGAGTTCGAGTAGAATATCTTCCTTATCCGTCGGCCACTGCAGGGACTCCCCGGCCGCCGCCGTAGCCTCGATAGCGTAAGCTCTCAGCTTGTCATTCATCGACGGAAAGAGTTTCCATTTCGGTGACTCCACCGCCGGGAAACCCAGGGCTCGCGACAGCGCAATCAACGCCTGGCCTTCCCTTGAATAGGCGGAGACTTCCGCATTGTTGCGGGCATAAACCCCCTCAATAAACCATTTCACCGCCGCTTCGTTGTTGTTACTCGCCATTGCTGTGCTCCCTTAGATGAATGCTTGCTATCTTGTTGACGCCGCTGCCGGTTTACTACCGGGGAATGGAACCACGTTTGGTGCGGTTGCTGGCGTTGGTGCAGGCGCTGCGGGTGCAACAACGTCATCGACGGAAATCCCGCTCTTTCTAAGAACCGGAGCAGCTGCGTTTTCCAGCTTGGCAATGTTCGGCACTCGCAGCACAAGAACACTTTTCGTGGTCAAACCCGCGAGTAACCCTGTAAATGCTCCAGTGCCGAAAGTTGTTGGGAAACGTTCGGCGATGACTGCCCAAGGGCCGTGCATGGTCTTTTCGACAGTTTTGCCTTTTTCGTCGGTGTAGGTCCAGTATACGACGTACTCTTTGGCGTAATTCTTTTTTCGTTCATCATTCCCCGTATAGTAATCGTGAAGCACGGCGATGGTCATGACCCCTTCATGCGCGGCCCCGCCAGCTGCCACCATTGCAAGCTTATTCCCAGTCAGTACAGTTGATACATTTATTGGACCAACCGCATTCAACCGCTGAAGGCCGGCAGCGACTTCGGCAGCATCTCCTTTTTTAATACTATCTCTGACGCTTCTTCCAATCGCAGTTGCGGCGGCTGCACTACTGCCACCTTTGGATTTCAAGCCAATCAAAAAACCCACGGCACCGGAGGCAACCACGGAAAGTGCGCTGAAATCGCCCACCGCCTCCTTGTCTCTGTCAAACAGTATCTTGCCCTGATTCTTCCGCATCAATTCTACATAGGCTTCATATTCCTGACCGGTAGCCGCAGCATATTCCTTCTGAGCCTGATCCGACGCTTCCGTTGCCGAAAGAATTGCGATAGTCGGATTTTTCTTATTCGCTTCTACGCTGTCGTCCAGAATCTTTTGCGTGCGGTCCGAAGCCCATTTGTTGCGATCCGCAAGTCCGTTAGTTTTTTTATACTCTTCGGGAGTCGGGATCTTAAATGGATCATCACCGAATGTGCGTCTATAGGCGGGATTTGGCAGCACTTGTTTCGCTATTTCACTACCGGGTCCATCTTCACCGTAAAGTATCTGACCAATGAGAGGGACTCCCTGCAACCACTGCGCCCATTCCCCATCCTTATCAACAAGGGTCTTTGGCTTCTCCTTCAACGCTTTTTCCTGCGCCTCTTTCTCCGCCAGCTGCTGCTTCTCTGTCGCTTGTTTCAGTTTGCGTGAAGACGATTGACTTTGTGCCGGGGTACTCCACAAGCCGAATTGTAGATAAAATCAAAACAACCTAATTTTAACCACTATGGGATTTGGCGCATTAATTATCGGGGGTTTCTTTATGCTGATTGGCTGGCTGGTCAGTAGCAGACTGAAAAACAAATTCAAGGAATATTCTCAGGTTCACTTGACCAAGGATCTCACGGGAGCAGAGATCGCAAGACTCATGCTGGCCGACAACGGCATACATGATGTTCAGGTCGTAAGCGTTGAGGGTCAACTGACGGACCACTATAACCCGGCCACGAAGACGGTGAATTTAAGTGAGGGCGTCTTTCACGGAAGAAACGCTGCTGCAACGGCTGTTGCTTCCCACGAGTGTGGCCACGCTGTTCAGCATGCGACTGCTTACACCATGCTTCAATTTCGTTCAGCAATGGTCCCCATTCAGAACGTAACATCCCGCGTGCTGAACTTCATCATGATGGCGATGATCTTTGGAGGATTCTTTGCAGGTAGTGTTCTGCCCTGGAACACCGCGATACTGGTGATGATTGTATGCTATGCCGTTTTTGCACTTTTCGCTATCGTTACCCTTCCTGTTGAATTTGATGCAAGTCGCCGGGCGCTTGCCTGGGTAAGAACCCGCAATATTGTCACCTCCGGGGAGTATGACATGGCGCAGGATGCGCTAAAATGGGCCGCAATGACGTATGTCGTTGCAGCCATCGGCGCAATCACCACCCTGCTTTACTATGTAATGATGTATCTCGGCGTTAACCGCGATGAATAGATTGATTTCGTGATTAGACACAAACCCCGGAAACAACACCGGGGTTTTTTTTGTTTCAGATTTCAGACAATACTCACTACTTTCAATGTTCTAATTCACCCCGAGGGAAATGAACTTTCAACTGACAGAAGAACAACTGGCCGTTCAGCAGGCGGCACGGGACTTTGCCCAAAATGAGCTGCTGCCGGGAGTTCTGGAGCGCGACAAGCACCAAAAATTTCCGGAGGAGCTCCAGCGGAAAATGGGCCAACTCGGATTTATGGGCATGATGACCGATCCGAAATACAACGGCGGAGGCATGGATACCATATCGTATGTACTCGCCATGGAGGAGTTATCCAAAGTTGATGCTTCAGCTTCGGTGATGATGTCGGTCAACAATTCCCTGGTCTGTTGGGGTCTGGAGTCCAGCGGATCGGAAGAGCAAAAGCAGAAGTATCTGAAGCGCCTCGCCGCCGGAGAGATTCTCGGCGCGTTCTGTCTATCTGAACCGGAAGCCGGATCAGATGCTACCAGTCAACGGACAACAGCCGAAGACAAGGGTGATCATTATTTATTGAACGGAACGAAGAACTGGATCACCAACGGAAGCAGCGCCAGTGTCTACCTAGTCATGTGTCAAACGGATGCTGCCAAAAAACATAAAGGCATCAATTGCCTCATCGTGGAGCGCGGCATGCCGGGGTTTGTCGTGGGGAATAAGGAAGACAAGATGGGCATTCGCGGCAGCGATACGCACTCACTCATGTTTACAGATGTGAAAGTGCCGAAAGCTAACCGCATCAGAGAGGAGGGGTACGGTTTTTCCTTTGCCATGGGCACCCTCAACGGAGGCAGGATCGGAATCGCGGCGCAAGCGCTTGGCATTGCTGCCGGGGCATATGAACTGGCGTTAAAATATTCTAAAGAACGAAAGGCATTTGGGAAACCGTTGTGCGACCACCAGGCCATTCAATTCAAGTTGGCCGAGATGGCAACGAAAATTGACGCGGCGCGGCTCCTCGTCTGGCAGGCCGCCTATTTGAAAGATCAGAAGAAGAATTTTGT
>JANNSK010000003.1:0-23926 GCA_031402515.1 Alphaproteobacteria bacterium
CAGTAAAAAATTCGAGGCCGAGTTTCACTGCGCCCACATGCGGCGCCACCTCACGCGCCAGCGCGGTTGCTTCGCCGACTTCCTGTCAGTCGAGCGCACAGATAATCGGATTACGCGTGGATATCATGGCATTCATCTGAATGGGTATGTCGATCATTATCGCCCAACTTCACCTAAGAAATTGCTAAGATATCGCGGCATTTTAATCATATTTTAAACACAGCTTCACCGCCGACGATGGTGCGTACTGCGCGGCCTTTGACTTTCATCCCATCAAACGGCGAGTTTTTCGATTTGCTATTCAGGCTGTCGTTGGCGATGGTCCACGAAGCGTTGGGATCGATAATGACGAGGTCGGCAATGGCGCCTTTTTTCAGGCGGCCAGCCTTCTCGTGAATAATGTCGGCGGGTTTATACGTCATCGCGCCGAGTATGTCGATGAGGCTCATTTTTTTCTGGTGAACCAGCTCCAGCGACAAAGCAAGCATGGTTTCAAGACCTACAATCCCGAAGGCGGCGACATCCATCGGCACGCGTTTGGATTCGGTATCGTGCGGCGCGTGATCGGTGGCGATGGCGTCAATCGTGCCATCTCTGAGTCCTTCAATGAGCGCGATGCGATCTGATTCCGACCGCAGTGGCGGATTCATTTTACCGAAGGTGCGGTAGCCAATCACCGCTTCGTCCGTCAGCATGAAATGGTGCGGGGCAACTTCCGCCGTGACGTTGACCCCTTTTGCCTTGCCCCAGCGCACGAGTTCCACCGCTTCTTTGGTGGAAATGTGAAGTACGTGGTAATGCGCGCCGGTAAGTTCCGCCAAAAGAATGTCGCGCGCGACGATCACCGCTTCCGACACGTTGGGAATGCCTTTGAGGCCAAGCTTCGTTGCCACCCAGCCTTCATTCATACAGCCGCCGCAACTTAAATTATGGTCTTCCGCATGCTGCGCAATCGGTACGCCCAAATCTTTTCCAATCGTCAGCGCTTGGCGCATGATCTGCGCGTTCATCACCGGCAGCCCATCATCGGTAAAACCAACCGCGCCGGCCTCGACCAACATCGCCATCTCAGTGAGTTCTTCGCCTTTCTGGCCTTTGGTAATCGCGGCGTAAGGGCGGATGTTCACGTAGCTGGTTTCGCGCGCGCGCTTCTGCAGGAAGGCGAGCACGGTGATGTCATCCACCACCGGTTTGGTATTGGGCATGGTAGCAACGGTGGTGACGCCGCCGGCGGCAGCGGCCATCGAGCCGGTTTCAATCGTCTCTTTATATTCCTGCCCCGGTTCGCGGAAATGCACCTGGATATCGAGCAGGCCGGGGCAGAGGATATTACCTTTGCAGTCGATGACTTCCGCGCCCTCCGGTGTGCCGGCATTAAAAACCTTCGCGCCGAAATCGACGATTTTATTTCCGTCTGTCAGCAATCCGCCCTTCACATCAAGCTTCGTTGCCGGGTCCATCAGCCGCGCATTGGTATAGGCCACTTTGCCTTTTTTGTTGTGGGTGGGTTTGGTGAATGTCGGTTTCATTTTTTCGCCTTAAGTAGAAGTTCCAACACGGCTTGGCGTACAGCTACGCCCATTTCAACTTGATCCAGAATCGCACTGCGCGCAATATCGTCGGCCACGTCTGAATCAATCTCGACGCCACGATTCATCGGTCCCGGATGCATGATGAGTGCGTCTTTGTCCGCATGTGCCAGCTTTTCGTAGCTCAAGCCGTAGCTATGGAAATAATCGCGCACCGAGGCAATCCCGCGCCCGGCCATACGTTCATGCTGGATACGCAGCATCATCACCACGTCGGCACCTTTGAGGCCTTTTTCCATGTCGGTCGTATATTTCACCTCAAAATGTTTCACGCCGGTCGGCATGAGGGTAGGGGGCGCAATCAGCGTGACGTTCGCGCCCATGGTTTTGAGCAGATGGATATTCGAGCGCGCCACGCGGCTATTGGCGATGTCGCCGCAGATCGCCACGTTGAGCCCTTTTATTTTCCCCTTCTTACGACGAATCGTCAGCGCATCGAGCAGCGCTTGGGTGGGATGCTCATGCGCGCCGTCACCCGCGTTGATGACATGCGCGTCAACCTTCTCGGCGATCAGCTGCACCGCCCCCGCATGTGGATGGCGCACGACAATCGCGTCCGCTTGCATGGCATTCAGCGTCATCGCCGTATCGAGCAGCGTTTCGCCTTTGCTGACCGACGATGCCTGCGCGTTGATATTGATGACATCCATGGAGAGACGCTTTCCCGCCAGCTCAAACGATGTGCGCGTGCGCGTCGAGTTCTCGAAGAACAAATTAATCAGCGTGCGCCCGGAAAGGATTTTGTGTTTTTTATCGACGGCGCGATTGCGGGCCACATAGGCTTCAGCAGTGTCCAAAATAGTGGAAATGGTTCTTGCATCCACACCTTCGATTTGAATCAGGTGGCGTGGCCATGACAGTGAGGCTGTGTTCCCTTTCGCCTTCATTGGAGCCCCTCATATCGGTACGGGCTTGAAAACGCAATGGTTTAAAGCCAACATTTTGTTACTTTATTCAACAGACCATCCGTGTTAGGAGTCCCTCCATGCGATCCATCCCCCGCCTGATTATCCTGTTGCCGCTGGTACTTGGTGCCTGCGAGACTTCCAATGAGACCATCCGTCGCTGGATGAACCCCAAGGAAGCGGGCTTCGACACCCTGCCGCAACCGGAAGTCTCAGGCGTCAATACGACGGTCGAGAAGCAGGCGACGGATGCGCTGGCCACCGGCGATATCCGCCGCGCTGCCCAGTTTTACGAGCAACTTTTAGGCTCCGACAAAGGTTCGGAGGCGGAAAAACTCCGCTGGCGCATTGGCCTGGCCGATGTGCTCCGCCGTATGGGCGAGAATGATGCAGCGCTGGCGGGCTACGAACAAATCCTGAAAACCAGCGCCGGCAACCTTGAAGCGATGGAAGGCAAGGGCCTCACCCTCATGGCGCAAGGCAAATCAACCGATGCGGGCCGTATGTTCTCCGACATCATGAAGAAGGACGACAAACGTTGGCGGACCTTGAATGCGCTCGGTATCCTCTTCGTCACCAAAAATATGATTCCGGAAGCGATGGCCTATTATACGGAAGCGCTCAAGCACAGCGCAGACAATCCTTCGGTACTCAACAATGTTGGCCTCACGCAGGCGGTGGATCATAATTATCCGCGTGCGATGGAAGCGCTCGAACAAGCCTCACGCCTCGCGCCTGCCGATGAGCGTCGCAAGCAAATTGACCTCAATCTTGCGATGGTCATGGGCATTTCCGGCAATATGGAAGGTGCCCGCGACCTCGCCAGTAAATACCTTGAAGGTGCGGCGCTGGAGAATAACCTCGGATTCTACGCGCATCTCGCCAAGGATGATTCGCTGGCGAAAACCTACCTAAACATGGCGCTCTCCCACAGCCCTACCTATTACGAGCGGGCGTGGAACAATCTTGATATCATCAGCGGCGGCACCGGCGATAGTAACGACAACCCGGTGATGAAGTCGAACGACTAGCCTTTGCGCTTCACCGTAATGCCCGCCGGAGCCTGCATCGTCGGCATAATTTCGATGCGATTGACATTCATATGCGGTGGTGCGGTCACCGCCCAGCGGATGGATTCGGCGATATCGCCCGCTGTTAGCGGTTCAATATTTTGATAGACCAATCCGGCGCGGTCCTTGTCGCCATGGAAGCGCACTTCGGAGAATTCGGTTTCCGTCATCCCCGGCTCGATATTGGTGACGCGAATCGGTGCGCCGAGCAAATCCGCGCGCAACGCCAGCGAAAAATATGTCACGAAGGCTTTGCTCGCGCCGTACACATTGGCGCTGGGATAGTGATAGGTTCCCGCCACCGACGAGATATTCACGATATGCCCGCGCCCGCGTTGCTTCATGCCGGGCAGTACGAGCCGCGTCATCGTAACAAGCCCCTTGATGTTGGTATCGATCATCACGTTCCAGTCATCGAGCTCCGCCGCATCGGCGGTGGAAAGTCCGAGTGCCAGCCCGGCATTATTCACGAGGATATCGATATCGCGGAAATCTTTGGGCAATCCAGCCAGCATCGCTTCGATAGTTCTTGGTTCACACACATCGAGTGCTGCTACATGCGTTGGTACCTTTAGTGAACCAGCTAATTTTTCCAGCCGATCCGTGCGTCGTGCAGCGAGAATCAACGATGCACCTTCTGCCGCCAACGCGTGTGCCGTCGCTTCGCCGATACCGGATGACGCACCGGTAATCAGCGCGATTTTGATTTTGAGAGATGTCATGCGGGTGCCCTTTCTTTAACTCCCCCCTTGAGGGGGAGTCGAATCGCCCTTGCGATTCGGTGGGGGGTGTGGGCCGTGAAGGGTACCCCCCACGGAACTCGCTGCGCTTTGCTTGCGAGTTCCCGCTCCCCCTCAAGGGGGGAGCTAGGCACCGAGTTCGGGATAGTCATCGCGCTACCTCTTGCTCCTTCGCTTCCTGCCAGAGCACTTCCATTTCATCAAGTGTGGCGTCTTTCATTGAACGACCTTGTTTCTTCAATGCCTGCTCGACTTCGCCGAAACGTCGGCTGAATTTTTCATTGGCGTTACGTAAGCTGGTTTCCGCGTCGCCCTCCATGAAGCGCGCGAGGTTGACCACGGCGAATAACAGGTCACCGATTTCCTCCGCAATATGGGCTTTATCCTTCGCCGCGATGGCTTCTTCGCATTCGCCGATCTCTTCCTTGATTTTATCGAGAACGCCCGTCACATCCGGCCAGTCGAAACCGACGCGCGCGGCGCGCGATTGCAGCTTCTGCGCGCGCATGAGGGCGGGCAGGGCGACCGGCACGTCGGCCAACACACCATCCCCGGACTTTTTCTTACGCTCCTGCTCTTTCAGCTTTTCCCAATTCTCGGTTTGCGCGGCGGCAGTTTTTATTTTCTCGTCCCCGAATACATGCGGGTGGCGGCGGGTCATTTTCTCGTTAATGCCGCGTGCTACATCCTCAAATCCGAACAAGCCTTCTTCCCTTGCCATCTGGGCATGGAACACAACCTGTAGCAGTAAATCGCCCAACTCCTCGCGCAATCCATCCGTATCGCCCCGGGCGATAGCATCGGCGACTTCGTAGGCTTCCTCGATCGTATAGGGGGCAATACTGGCAAAATTCTGCTCCAAATCCCATGGGCAACCGCCTTTCGGGTCGCGCAGGCGGGCCATAATCTCTAGTAGTCGCTGGGTTTCGGTAAGTGGCATAGAGAGGTTTCAGATTCCAGTTATGCATTCATTGAGGGTAGCCAACACTAACAGTTGCTGCATCAAATTCTACCGTTTAACATACTCGGCAACCTGAAACCTGAACCCCGGAACCTGAAACCTCCCTATGCACCGTTTTGCCAACCCAGCAAAGTTCCAGCGTGTCAGCGCCGCCCTCACGCCGGTTGCGGTCGCCGTCGCTGTATTCACGGGCGTGCTTGGCCTGTATCTTGTATTCGCCTTTTCACCACCCGATTACCAGCAGGGCGAGGCGGTAAAAATCATGTATGTCCATGTCCCGGCCGCATGGATGAGTACTTTAATTTATGCTTTGATAGCAGTACTTTCGGCAACATTTTTAATCTGGCGCCATAACGTTGCGGACCTGCTCGCGCGGCAGGCCGCGCCGCTTGGCGCTGCCTTCACCTTGATTACTCTCATCACCGGGATGCTCTGGGGCAAACCGATGTGGGGTGACTACTGGGTGTGGGACGCGCGACTGACCAGCGTGCTGCTACTTTTCCTCCTCTATATTGGCTATATTGGACTGTCGAACAGCGGTGAGCATGAGGAGCGTACCAAGGTTGCTTGCGCCTGGTTAGCGCTCATTGGTGCCATCAACCTGCCGATTATCAAATTCTCCGTCGAATGGTGGAATACGTTGCACCAGCCGGCCTCGATTCTTAAAATGAGTGGCCCTTCGATCGATGGCTCGATGCTGATGCCGCTGCTGCTGATGATTGTCGCTTTCACTGCTTTGTTCGTGGCGTTGCTCCTTGTGCGCGCGGATACCGCGCTGAAAGCGGGTAAACTGCGCAGAAAACAAATCCAGCGCATTGCGCGTAAAAACGCGATGCTGAAAGAGGCCGCATGACTAGAATGGACACGTCGCGTAGCCGCGGCCAGCGGCGAGCCGGACCCCATCACATGTCTACATGTGGTGGGGGAACGAGGGGGAGCGGGGGCATCTTCGCCCCCCGCGCCGAAGGCGCAAAAACATGACCTTCGTGGTGACAGATGCCTGCGTGCGCTGCAAATACACGGATTGCGTCGAAGTCTGCCCCGTGGATTGTTTCTACGAGGGCGAGAACATGCTTGTTATTCATCCCGATGAATGCATCGATTGTGGGGTGTGCGAACCCGAATGCCCGGTCGACGCCATCAAGCCGGAGTCGGACGATTTGCTAAAATGGGTTGAAATCAACCGTGAATACGCGATGCAGTGGCCGGTTATCACCAAAATCAAGCCCGCGCCGACCGATGCCGACCAGTTTAAGAACGTCGAAAACAAGTTCGAAACGCTATTTTCACCCAAGCCTGGCACGGGAGACTAGTGCATAAAAATAATGCGGCCAGATAACAATCTGTAATATAATCATTTTTTCTTGTAATAAATATTTTTTCAATTGTTAACGAAATATTTACTATTTCATTTGACCCAATTTTGTGCTATAACACGTAAATTATTGGGCGAAATCCCCGCAAGATGGGATCATCCCACATCCAAGTGTATAAGGGTCGGCGCTCCTGATTTTGGAACGTCGTTGTTTAACAATATGTTGGGCCATAGCAGGTCCACGGTATGTGAGGTTATCATGGCAACCAAAGTTAAAAAATCGACGAGCAAGCCAAAAAGTAAGGCGAGCGCGACGAAAAAAATCTCCAAGAAAAAAATAGTAAAGCCAACCGGCAAAAAACATAGCGCGACGAATAAAATTGCGCGCAAAATGGTCGCGAAAGCGGCGGCGAAGAAGCCGGTAGCGAAAGCGCCGATGAGAATTCCGGTGAAAATCGTTGAGGCGAAAAAGCCGATTGAGGCTGCAAAGCCGCAGCCGGTGGTGTCGCAACCCGTACCGCAGCAGCAATATCGCGGGCGTCATATGGGCCGCCATCACCATGGCCCGGCGATGATTGGCAGGCCAGCGATTGTGCCGCAACCCGGTCGCAAATCCGGCTTCGCCGTTGGCGAATACGTGGTGTACCCGACGCATGGCGTGGGCAAAATTCTTGGGCTTGAGACCGAAACCATCGGTGAATTCGAGTTAAAAGTATTCGTCATTGCTTTCGAAAAGGACAAAATGACGCTACGCGTGCCGATTGGCCGCGCGGAGGCCGCAGGCCTGCGCTCCATCTCGCCGACCGAGCAAATTACCCGTGCGATCACCACGCTAAAAGGCCGGGCGAAAATCGCGCGCGGGATGTGGAGCCGTCGGGCGCAGGAGTATGAAGCGAAAATCAACTCCGGCAATCTGGTCCAGATCGCTGAAGTAGTGCGCGACCTGCACAAGAACGTCGATCAGTCCGAGCGTTCCTACAGCGAGCGGATGATTTACGAAACCGCGATGCACCGCTTAAGCGGCGAAGTGGCAGCGTCCGAGCGCGTCGACCTTAAAGTCGCGCAGGAGCGTCTGCTGAAAGTGTTGCGTAAGCAAGCGGCAGCCGCTGCTTAAGGCACGCCTTTACCCATCACATAAAAGGCCCGCGCGCAAACGCGGGCTTTTTTCTTTTGGTGGCGCACTTTGTGCGCAGGGGGCGCAAGCGCCCCCGCTACCCTTAAACGACAAGCTGTTGTCGTTTAAGCCCCTCGTTCCCCCATCACATGCAGACATGTGATGGGGTCCGGCTCGCGCGGGCCATCCGCGCTACGCGTATTCTTACTTCGAAGCCGCACTTGCGGCGAGACGGCCGTTGAGGCCGAAAGAGCTGCGCGCCGCTTGAGCGCCGCGCGGTAGCGCGCAACAAAACTAATATGTATTGGTCTTAAAAACCAGCGCGCAGCCGATATTCGTATTGTCGAGGTCGTAGGCGGCCGTGCCAGCGAGTTCGGCTATGTTCGATGTTCCCGCATCGTGGCAGTCACTCTGCGATTCGAGCACAAGAACATTGCCTGAGCCGGGTTTGGCGTCATCAAGTTTGGTGTCGATATTATAGGCGTCTTCAGCTTTGATGATGGGGTTGATGGTCATGTTCGTTGCCACTTCACCGCCGAACAGGAATACATTGTTGTAAGTGCTTTCAAAATAAATGACCGAGGTCACATCGATAATACTCAGATTGTAAATCGACCAGCCCGCCGCACTGAGTTTGCTTCTCGGAACATTGGTGCCAATTTTCGCATAAGCGTGCGTGGCGGTTACCGAGTTGGCGACCCCGCTATAGGAGCCTTCAATGAATCCTGCATTGGCGAGCTGCTGCCATGCCCGGAAATCCTCGTTGCTTGTGCTGGCGTTTACATCAAACGTGCCATCGCCATCACCGTTGCAAGTGGCGGCGGAGTAGGTGATGGCGGCGTTGGTGCCGGGGCAGCCATCCGCATCCGTTCCCCAGACGCTGGTGGCGTTGGTCATGTCGCCAGGCAGGGCGAAATATTTGTCCTTAAACCCGGTCATCGCTGTGGTGTAGCGCTGGTATTCGCTGGTAACCGCGCGTAGTTCTCCACCGCGAATAAGGGTAGAGCCGACCAGCACACCGCCAACAAGCAATCCAAGTATGACGAGTATGATGGCGAGTTCAACGAGGGTAAAGGCGTGTTCATGGTTCGTGTTCATACTGCCCTCGCCACCATGAGTTTCTTGATCTCGGCGATGGCCTTTGCCGGGTTGAGTCCCTTCGGGCAGGTTTTGGTGCAGTTCATAATCGTGTGGCATCGATACAACCGGAATGGATCTTCGAGGTTGTCGAGCCGCTCATCCGTCATTTCATCACGCGAATCAATGATCCAGCGATAGGCATGCAGCAGGATGGCGGGGCCTAAGAACCGGTCGGAATTCCACCAGTAGCTTGGACACGCAGTCGAGCAGCAGGCGCAGAGGATGCACTCATATAACCCATCGAGTTTGGTACGATCCTCAGGCGATTGCAGCCGCTCGGCGTCACGCGAGGCCGGGGTTTTGGTCTGCAGCCACGGCTTGATCGATTCATACTGCGCATAGAAATTATTCATGTCCGGCACTAGGTCTTTGACCACGCTCATATGCGGTAGCGGATAAATATTCACCTCGCCCTTCATTTCTTCGATGGGTTTGATGCAGGCCAGGGTATTGGTGCCGTCGATATTCATTGCGCAGGAGCCGCAGATGCCCTCGCGGCAGGAGCGGCGGAAGGTGAGGGTGGGGTCGATCTCGTCCTTCATTTTAATCAACGCATCGAGCACCATCGGTGCGCAGTTATCCATGTCGATCTCGTAACGGTCCATGCGCGGATTCTCAGGCTTGCCATTGGCATCGAGCTTCTCCGGGTCCCAGCGATATACGTTGAATATTTTGATATTATTCGCACCCTCTTTCGCCGGGTAGGTGTTTCCCTTGCGGCTGATTTTGGAATTCTTGGGAAGTGCGAACTCAACCATCGTTCTCTCCTAAGCGCGCGGGCGAATGTTGGGTAATAGCGGCTTTCCGGCTGATTTTTTGCCGCGAATCTCTGCCACTGTTTTTTCCATCTCAATCGTGCGCGACGGGTTGTTGGGGTGGGTGCTGGTCACGTAAATCGAGCGCGGCTCGGCGGCGGACATCATGCGCCAGAAATTCGGAGCATCCTCGATGGGGTAGCCAGTGCGGGTGAGGATATAGAGTCCGACATAATCCGCCTCCGCCTCGAACGACGGCGAATATTTCAGCAATGCCTGTTGCGCGCCGAGCTTACCCAGCGCACCGCCAGTTTCGAGTCCTTGGCTGGTCGCCGCGACATCCGCCAGCGCACCGAGGATGCCGCCTACTGCGATATTCTTCTTCTGCGCATTCAGGTGGCCCATGATGTTATGGGCGAACTCATGGGCGATGACGAAGGCGAGGTGTGCGTCGTTCTCGGCAAAATCGACCATCGCCGGGTTGAGCACAACATTTTTCCCATCCGCATGGGCGTTAAGGCCTTTTCGGCTGCTATCAAGTAACACATCGTACTGGCAGTTGGCGCGCGGACCGCGCATCTCGCGGCAAAGTGCAGTGGCAGCCGATGCAACGCGTGTGGCGATGGGGCTCAAGCGTTTGGTGAGTTTATTTACCTCATCGGACGAATAGGTGCGGCCTTCATCGACATCTGCCGCCTGTTTGGCAATGGCTGCCTGCGCGCGCTGTTCTCGCTCCAGTTCCGCGCGCGTATAAGTGGGTTGCTGCGTCGTCGGTGCTACGCAGGCGGCGAGAAGAATAGTGGCAAGTGACAGGTGACAGGTGACACGTGTGACCCACCTGCCACTTATCACCTGCCACCTGCCACTTCTGAATACCATATCAATATACCCGTTTTTTTGGAGGTACCGGCTCGACATCTTTCGACAAGGTTTCCATATGCACCGGCCGGTAGTCAATGCTGTGCTTGCCGTTATCTTCCAGCCAGCAGAGGGAATGTTTCATCCAGTTCGTATCGTCGCGTTCAGCGAAATCCTCGCGCGCATGCGCGCCGCGTGATTCCTTGCGATTCTCGGCGCAGGTGACGGTGACCAGCGCCTGCCCGCGCAGGTTATCGAGCTCCAGCGCTTCGACAAGGTCGCTGTTGAACACCAACCCGCGATCTTTGATCGCAAGTTCGGAGAAGGAATCGTAAACACCCTTCATTTGCTTCACACCCTCGGCCAGCACTTCCTGCGTGCGGAATACGGCGGCATGATTCTGCATGGTACGCTGCATGGAACGGCGAATCTGCGCGGTTGATCGCGAACCCTTGGCATTACGAATTTTGTCGAACCGGATGAGCGCTTTGTCGGTGGCCGCCTCAGGCGCTTTTTTAATGGGCGCACCCGGTTTCACCGTTTCGCGAGCGCGATGCGCCGCCGCACGACCGAACACCACGAGGTCGAGTAGCGAGTTGGAGCCTAGGCGATTCGCCCCATGCACCGAAACACACGCCGCTTCGCCGATCGCCATCAACCCCGGCACCACCGTATCGGGATTCTTGCCTTTGAGTGTGACGACTTCGCCATGATAATTGGTCGGCACACCGCCCATGTTGTAATGCACGGTCGGCAGCACGGGGATGGGCTGCTTGGTAACATCCACCCCAGAAAAAATTTTTGCGGTTTCTGAAATCCCAGGAAGTCGCGCATGTAGTATCTCAGGATCGAGATGGTCGAGATGCAGGTAGATATGATCCTTCTCCGCACCCACACCACGCCCGTCGCGGATTTCCATGGTCATCGCGCGCGACACCACATCGCGGCTCGCTAAATCTTTCGCATGCGGCGCGTAGCGTTCCATGAAGCGTTCGCCTTTGGAGTTCACAAGATATCCGCCTTCGCCGCGTGCCCCCTCGGTGATCAGGCAGCCGGAGCCGTAAATCCCGGTCGGGTGGAATTGCACGAATTCCATATCCTGCAGCGGCACGCCCGCGCGCAACGCCATGCCGCCGCCATCGCCAGTACAGGTATGGGCGGAAGTGCAGGAGAAATAAGCGCGGCCGTAACCGCCGGTGGCGAGCACCGTTTGATGGCCCCAGAAACGATGCAGCGAGCCGTCATCGAGATTCCAGGCGAGCACGCCGGCGCAGGAACCGTCCTCGCGCATCAGCAAATCCGTAGCGAAATACTCGATGAAGAACTTCGCTTGATGGCGCAGCGCCTGCGTATAGAGCGTATGCAGAATCGCATGGCCGGTACGGTCGGCGGCGGCGCAAGTGCGTTGCGCCGGCGGGCCGTTGCCATAATCCGTGGTCATGCCGCCGAAAGGCCGCTGGTAGATTTTACCGTCCGCCGTACGCGAAAACGGCACGCCGTAATGTTCAAGCTCGATGATCGCCTCAGGCGCCATGCGGCACATATATTCGATGGCATCCTGATCGCCCAGCCAATCCGAGCCCTTGATCGTATCGTAAAAATGCCAGCGCCAATCATCCTTGCCCATATTGCCGAGCGCGGCGGAAATGCCGCCCTGTGCGGCGACCGTATGCGAACGCGTGGGGAATACTTTGGTGAGGCAGGCAGTCGACAACCCTTCCGCCGCCATGCCAAACGTGGCGCGTAGCCCCGCACCGCCGGCGCCGACGACGATCACATCGTACACATGGTCGGTGATGGGGTAGGCTTTGCTCGCGACATTCGCCATTAGTTAATTCCCGAAAAATACAGTTTCATGATGGCGAAAAGTGTGGCCAGCGCCAGCGCGTAGATGCAGGTATCTTTAAACACCACCAGCGCATGTTTGCGCCATTCGGTATGGACATAATCATCGATGATAACCTGCAGCCCCATTTTTGCATGGATAAATGTCACGAACATCAGTGCAGCGAAGGTGATGCTGGTGAACGGTTGGGATAACCACGCCGCCGCTGTTTCACGTGAAACGCCAAGATGCGATATTAACCCAATGAGGAACCATACCGAAAGCGGAATAAGGGCGAGGGATGTCATGCGTTCAATCCACCAGTGATGCGTGCTCGAACGCGCCGCGCCAAGGCCGCGAACGCGGGAGAGAGGGGTACGCAAGTCAGCGGCTTTTTTCATCACCAGCCTACTTTCTTGATCACGAAGATCCAGGTGAACACCGTCATCGATACAGTGAATGCCAGCACGAGATAACCCGTCGCTGCCATTTCATCGAGCTTGAGACCGCGCCCCGTATCCCAGTTCAAATGGCGGATGCCGTTGCCAAAATGATAGAAAAACGCTGCCGTCCAACCGAACATGGCGAGCTTGCCGAGCTTGGTATTCATAAGTGATTGCAGCTGGTTGAACAGGGCATCGTCATACGCCACGCCCCACAGCCAGACGACCAGCAGAATAAGCCCGAAACAAAGCACGAATCCGCTGATGCGGTGTAAAATGGAAAGACCGTTGGACAACTGCCAGCGGTAAATACCGACATGCGGGGAGAGTGGGCGGTGATTTTGTGACGTGTTCATCATCAACCCGAAGTTGTTTCATTGGTATCTAATGGCGCTTGTAAGCCTTTGTCAAATAGGCATGTCAGATGCCCAAAAAGCAGCGTTATTGTGGATAGATACGAAGCAATCCGGCAACGGTCAGGCAACCACTGCCCGCTTCGGTAGTAATCCGTATTGCTCGATGAGCGTTTCGGCGATTTGGACGGCGTTGAGGGCGGCGCCTTTGCGCAAATTATCCGAGACAATCCACATATTAATGCCGTTGGGTATCGTCGGGTCCTTGCGCACGCGGGAAACGAATACCGCATCCTCGCCGACGCATTCGATGGGGGTGGTATAGCCGGCATCGGCGCGGCGATCGACGACGAGCACACCCGGTGCATTTTCCAGAAGGTCATACACCTGCTCAATGGTCATAGGATTCTTGAACTGGATATTGACCGATTCCGAATGGCCGATAAATACCGGTACGCGCACGCAGGTCGCGGTCACCTTAATATTCGGATCGAGGATTTTTTTCGTTTCTTCGACCATTTTCCATTCTTCCTTGGTCGAGCCGTCCTCCATGAACACGTCGATATGCGGAATCACGTTGAAGGCGATGCGCTTGGTGAATTTCTTCGGTTCCTTCGCGGTGTGCACATAGAGCGATTTGGTTTGCTCATAGAGCTCATCCATCGCTTCTTTGCCAGCGCCGGAGACGGATTGATAGGTCGATACCACCACGCGCTCGATGGGATTGGCGTCGTGCAGCGGCTTCAACGCCACCACCATCTGCATCGTCGAGCAGTTGGGATTGGCGATGATGTTGCGTTTGGCATAACCTTTCAGCGCGTGCGCATTCACTTCGGGCACGATGAGTGGAATCTCGGGGTCCATGCGAAACAGCGAGGTGTTGTCGATAACGACACAGCCATCCGCCGCCGCGCGCGGCGCATGGATTTTGCTCACCGCCGAGCCGGGGGAAAACAGCGCGATATCGGTATCGTGAAAATCGTAATCGTCGAGCACTTCGACATTGAGGATTTGCTCCTCGCCAAAACTCACCTGCTTACCCAGCGAATTGCGCGAGGCCAGCGCGACGACTTCCCGCGCCGGGAATTCGCGCTGGGCCAGTATGTCCAGTATTTCTCGGCCGACATTGCCGGTGGCACCCACCACTGCGATTTTGTAGCTCATGTTATGCTGCCTTGTGTTTGTTGTTTTTAACTTCATCGAGCGCTGCCAATAACGCATCGCCCATTTCTTTGGTGCCGATTCTTTTGGCTCCGTCTTGCATAATGTCTGCTGTGCGCAGGCCTTTTTCCAGTACGGATGCGACAGCTGCATCCACCCAATCAGCTTCTTTGATGAGGCCAAACGAATAGCGCAGCATCATGCCCGCCGAAAGAATCGTCGCAATCGGATTGGCGATACCTTTGCCCGCGATATCCGGCGCCGAGCCGTGCACGGGCTCGTACAGCGCCGCGCGTTTGCCATTCTTTCCCGCGCCGAGTGAGGCTGAAGGCAGCATGCCAAGCGAGCCGGTGAGCATCGCCGCGCAGTCGGATAAAATATCGCCAAACATATTGCCGGTGACGACCACGTCAAACTGCTTCGGGTTGCGCACGAGCTGCATGGCTGCATTGTCGACATACATGTGCGACAGCGCGATGTCGGCATATTCAGCGTCACGTATTTTCTGTACTTCCTCGCGCCAGAGCTCGGTGGATTCGAGTACGTTGGCTTTATCGATCGAGCAAAGTTTTTTGCCGCGGGCGCGGGCGAGGTCGAGCGCCACACGGGCGATGCGCTGGATTTCCCAATCGGCATAGACCATCGTGTTGCGGCCGACGCGGGCATTGCCTTCGGTGGTCACGCCGCGCGGTTCGCCAAAATAAATATCGCCGGTGAGTTCGCGCACGATGAGGATGTCGAGGCCTGCGATGACTTCACGCTTGATGGTTGAAGCATCGGCGAGCGCCTCAAAGCAAAGGGCAGGGCGCAGATTGGCGAAAAGGTCGAGTTCTTTTCTGATGCCGAGCAAGCCGCGCTCGGGACGCACCGCATAATCCAGCGATTCCCATTTCGGGCCACCCACGGCGCCCAGCAGAATCGCATCCGCCGCTTTGGCTTTTTTCAAAGTTTCAGGAGGAAAAGGAGTTCCGGTTTCATCATACGCCGCTCCGCCGATAAGGGATTCGTCGAATGAAAATTGTGTGCTGCTATTGGCACCAAACCATTCCAGAACACGTCTGGCCTCGCCGACTACTTCGGGGCCGATGCCGTCGCCCGGCAACAGCAGGATATTTTTTATCGTCATCGCTAGCTCCAGAAATAAAAGACCAGCGAGCCGGCGGTGAGGGTGGCGAGGCTGCGGAAGGCTTGCAGCAGAAACAACGCCATTGGATCGCGCCGCCAGATTACGTTGCTTAGTTTTTCAAGCGCGATGAATAGCCAGACGAGTGCAACCGCGCAGAGCATGGTCCGTGTATGGCCGGTATGTGCGGTGAGGAGGCCGAGCAGATAGGCGCTGATTAAGGAGGCGATGATCGTGTAGATGGTGCCGAGGCGGGCGTCCTTGGGGCGGATGTCGCCGGGGCGGATGCTGGTATGGCGCGTCCACGCCTTGCCGAACAGGAACGGCGAGTACCACAGGAGGTTCACCACCATCATGGCGATGGCGGCAATGGCCACCGATAACAGGTGCACTTCGGGGAAGGTTGCAGTCATTGCGGGGACGGAATTCATGTCACGCCTTTATCACTCATGTGCCGAATAACCAAGGCTTTTCTGAGCGATTCTTGCTCTCAAAGTTTTGGATGGCGCTGGTTTTAGCAAGGGTAAGACCGATGTCATCCAGCCCCTCGAACAGGCATTTTTTGCGGAATGGGTCGATTTCAAAGCGGAATTCATGGTTGCCCGCGCGGACGATTTGCGCGGCAAGGTCCACCGTTACTTTGTTACCGGATTGGGCATTCTGCATCAGCGATTCCACCTGCTCGCGCGGTAGGGCGACAGGCAGGATGCCGTTTTTGAAACAGTTATTGTAGAAAATATCGGCAAACGATGGTGCGATGACACAGCGTATGCCGAAATCGAGTAGCGCCCATGGCGCATGCTCGCGCGAGGAGCCACAGCCAAAATTCTCGTACGCAATGAGTACTTCCGCCTTGTCATATGGGGTGCGATGGAGCACGAAATCATCGACGCGCATTCCGGAGGCGGTGTAGCGCATTTCGTAGAACAAGCCTTCTTTCAGTCCTGTACGTTTAATTGTTTTCAGGAATTGTTTCGGGATAATCATATCCGTATCGACATTCTGCAGGGGCAGCGGTGCGGCAATGGCGGAGAGTGTTTTGAATGGCTGCATGATGATTACGTCAGGTTGGAGTTGCCGGGATCAAGCGGAAGCTTGTTTTTATTGTCAGCAGGTGGGTTGGTGAACCGTGCTGCCCATTCTTCCTCGCGCTTTTTGCGGGTGAAGGCCTTACGAAAAAATTCAGCGATTTTTTCAAAAAAACTCATGCATCTTCCTCTTTATAAATAACACGGGTTCCGGCGATAATATCATGCAGCGCGGTTTTTTCTTTCGTCCAGCCCGCCATGGCAAAGCCGACGAGCAACGTGGCATACGACAGTGCACTCGTGACATGTCGTATAATAGACGTTTTTAAGTCTACCGGCAAGCCATCCGCCATAACAATTTTTATCTTGCACCAGCGCTTGCCCGGCGTTGCTTGCCATCGAGAAGTCACAAAGAAGATATTGTAAACCGCTGAAATCAGTATGCCGACGTAAAGCGCCGTGTTGCTGTCGCCGCCGAGCAGGCCGTTCAGCAGGCCGCTATAGTCGAGCGTGGCGGGATCAACCGTGCCGTTTTGGACCTCGGCCAGTTGCTGCACCATGTCGGTCAACTCATCCGCCGCCGCCGATTTACCGAAGAGACGCCCGGCAAAAAACGTCAGAAGCGTCACAATCGTTGCATCGATTGTATAGGCCCATGAACGTTTGTTGAACCCGGCGTAGCGCACAGCCTAGTCCTTCTTGAAGGGTTTCCGGTACGGACGGTCGCCGCCGCCGGAACGTCCGCCGCCGTCACGCGGCTTGTATTCACCACGTGGTTTCCACTCGCCTTTGGGTTTGCGTTCGCCACGGTCTTCGCGTGGTTTATATTCACCTTTCGGTTTATATTCGCCACGCGGTTTGTACTCACCGCGATCTTCGCGCGGCTTATATTCGCCGCGAGGCTTACGTTCGCCGCCTTCACGTGGCTTATATTCACCACGCGGTTTCCATTCGCCTTTTGGTTTGCGATCGTCACGATCTTTGAAATCGCGGCGCGGGCGGTCGTTGCGCTCCTGATGCTCGCGGTCGAGCTTGCCTTGCTCGCGGCCAGCGCGGGCGGTGTCTTTGGCTTCGACCTTGAGTCCGTGTTTCATCCCGATCAGCAGGCGGCTGATTTCATCGAGCATGGCGGATACTTCCGCATCTTCTTCGCCGTAGCCCAGACGTTTGGCGAGCTCACATTGCGTAGAAAGCTCGGCATTGGCGCTTTGTGCTTTGGAGTAGCTATCAGCCACGCCGATTTCGTTATTGCGGCCCGATCCTGCGGCAATGTTGGCGGCGATGCCTACCGCGCTTTGTCGCATACTGGAGGCTAAGCCTGCATGTTCGCGCGCGGGGAAGGAGTCAGTGATCGCGTAGATTTTTTCGGCGAGCGTAATGGCACGTTGCCATGCGGGGAGGTCTTTATAGTCGCGCGCAGCGGCGATGCCGGTGGTGCGTAGTGTGGTGGAAGCGGTCATGAGGAAAACTTTCTAACATCGGTTAACCTGCCCGTGACCGCGGCGGCGGCTGCCATCGCGGGGGACATGAGGTGGGTGCGGCCGCCGCGACCCTGGCGGCCTTCGAAATTGCGGTTGGAGGTGGAAGCGCAACGCTCGCCGGGTGACAGGCGGTCGTTATTCATGGCGAGGCACATGGAGCAACCGGCTTCTCGCCATTCGAATCCGGCATCGGTGAAAATGGTATGGAGGCCTTCTTTTTCCGCCTGCTGCTTCACCAGGCCGGAGCCGGGGACAATCATCGCGAGCTTGACGTTTTTGGCGACGTGGTGGTTTTTTACCAGCTTGGCCACCTCGCGCAAATCCTCGATACGGCCATTGGTGCAGGAGCCGATGAATACTTTATCAACCGGCACATCGGTGAGCTTGGTGCCGGGCGTGAGGCCCATATAATCGAGCGAGCGAATAATCGACTCACGTTTGCTTTCTTCATAGTCCTCTACTCGCGGGATCGTGCCGGTAATCGGCAACACGTCCTGCGGAGAAGTACCCCATGTGACTTGTGGCGCGATATCGGCGGCGTTTAGTTTTACCTCAATATCGAATTTTGCATCGGCGTCGGACGGCAAGGTTTTCCAATAAGCAACGGCCTTGTCCCAGAGCGAGAGGGTGACTGTCCCCCCCGCTTGCGGGGGGGATGTAAGGGGGGGCGCCATCGGGCGGCCTTTTAAATACTCAAATGTTTTTTCATCCGGGGCGATGAGTCCGGCGCGCGCGCCCGCTTCGATGCTCATGTTGCACACGGTCATCCGGCCTTCCATGGATAGCGCGCGAATCGCACTGCCCGCATATTCCATCACATAACCCGTGGCGCCCGCCGTGCCGAGCTTGCCGATAATGGCGAGCACGATATCTTTGGCGGTGACGCCGACGGGCAGTTTTCCATCCACCGTCACCCGCATATTTTTTGCGCGCTGCTGAATCAGCGTTTGCGTGGCGAGCACATGCTCCACTTCCGAGGTGCCGATGCCGAATGCTAATGCGCCGAATGCGCCATGCGTCGAGGTATGCGAGTCGCCGCACACAATCGTTGTGCCGGGAAGCGTGAAACCTTCCTCCGGTCCCACGATATGCACGATGCCTTGGCGCACATCGTCCATCGGGAAATAAGTGATGCCGAATTCCTTGCAGTTATCTTCAAGCGTTTGCACCTGGATGCGCGAGGTTTCATCCTTGATGCCTTGCAAGCGATCCGACGTGGTAGGCACGTTGTGGTCGGCGACGGCGAGTGTCGCATCCGGGCGATGGACTTTGCGACCGGCGGTGCGCAATCCCTCGAATGCCTGTGGGCTGGTGACTTCATGAATTAAATGGCGGTCGATATACAAAAGACACGTGCCATCCTCCGCCGCGTGCACGAGATGGGCGTCGAAGATTTTGTCGAAGAGGGTACGGGCGGCCATAAGGTTTCAGATGTTAGGTTTTAAGTAAGCCTATAGCTGACAGCCTACAGCCTACAGCTACGCCGCGCCAACAGATTTAGGCTGTCGGCTATCGGCTGTTGGCTCTAGGCTATTTTTAAGCCTTAGCGTCCGCTTCTTTGGCGGTGGCGGCGGCAGCTTCAGCAGCACCCGGAATCAGCTGGATGCGCTCTTTAATACGCGCCGATTTGCCGGTGCGGCCACGCAGGTAATACAGCTTGGCGCGGCGAACTTCGCCGGTGCGCACGCGCTCGACCGAATCAATCCGCGCCGAATAAAGTGGGAACACACGCTCGACACCCTCGCCATGCGACAGTTTGCGCACGGTAAAAGATGAGTTGATACCGGCGTTTTTACGAGCGATGCAGACACCTTCGAATGCCTGGATACGCTCATTCGCGCCCTCGATAATTTTCACGTTCACACGCACGACATCGCCGGTTTTGAACTCCTCGAGTCTGGTCATGGTTTTGAGCTTCTCGATCTGCTCGGCTTCGAATTGCTGCAATACGTTCATAAGTGCCTCGTTGTTTACTGTCATTCTGAGCGTAGCGAAGAATCCCGTTAAAGGCCCGGGAGATCCTTCGCTTTGCTCAGGATGACATAAGGGGCGCTTAACTACACGGTAACCACAGGGAAGGCAAGGGGTATTTGGGGTTGTCAGGCGGTCAGGTTGTCGGGGCTTTTTTTGCCTGATAACCGAACCGCCTGACTACCTGACAACCTTCTTCCATGCCACATACCGCGCCCACAAGTCCGGCCGCCTAGCCTGCGTGATTTCCTCGGCTTTTTGCAGGCGCCACTTGGCGACTTGCCCATGATGGCCGGAGGTGAGGGTGGGGGGGATTTCGCGTCCATCCCAGATGGCGGGTTTGGTATAGTGGGGGTATTCGAGCAGGTGCTCATACGCACCCGCGCCGAAGCTTTCCTCGCCGAGGCTTTCCTCTTTACCGACGACGCCGGGAAGCAAGCGCACCGCGCCGTCGATGATGGCCATCGCCGCGATGTCGCCGCCGGTGAGGATAAAATCGCCGAGGGAAATTTCGCGCGGCGCATGTTTCTCTAATACGCGTTCGTCAATCGCCTCATACCGCCCGCAAAATAAAATGAGTGGTTTGGCGATGAGTTCGGAAAGGATGCGCTGGTTCAGCACTTCACCGCGCGGCGATAAATGCACAAACGCCGCATCCGGCATTTGTTCTTTGGCGATGGTAATGGCGGCGTCTGCCACTTCGGGTTTGATGACCATGCCAGCACCACCGCCATAGGGCGAGTCATCGACCTTCTGATGGGGGCCGATGCCGAAATCGCGCAACGGCATCACCGATAATTCCCACAGATGTTTTTCCAGCGCGTCGCCAATCAGCGAATGCGCCAGCGGGCCGGGATACATCTCCGGCATCAAGGTGATGACGTTTACTTGCCAAGGATTAGCCATAAGCCATGAGCCTACAGCCTACAGCTTCGTCGTGCCAACAGTTTTAGCTGTAGGCTACGGGCTGTTGGCTATCGGCTATTCAAGGATTTCCGGCGGATGGAACGTGATGCGTTTTGCCTGCATGTCGATGTTGGGGAAGGCATGTTTGGTGAAGGAAAACAAATCGGCTTTGCCATCTGCAAAAACAATTTCGAGAATATCGCCCGCGCCGAAATTCATTACGTTATTAACCACACCAACTTTTCCCCCGGCATCATCGACCACTTCCATGTCGATCAGGTCGGCGATGTAATATGCGCCGGGCTTGGCAATTTCTTTGAGATGTTCGCGGGCGACACCGAGCGTTTTATTGCGCCAGAGATCGGCCTCATTGCGGCTGGTCACACCGTCGATGGTGACAATGGGGGCATCACGCGTGCCGCCGGTGATGCGCAGTTTTACAGGCTTTCCCGCAGCGTCGGTAAGTTCTTCATACGCGGCGAAGGCGTCGGCGGGGTCGGTGAAGGATTTGGCTTTAAGCCTACCGTTCACGCCATGCGGCGTAGTAATCACGGCGAGCTTCACCCATGCATCCGCTACCACTGGGTGGCACCGAACACAGCGAGCGCAATGCCAAGAATAGCAACGGCGATGGCCATAACGAACTCCTTACGCAATTCGTTCCCGCATAGGGAAGGAATGATTAAGCAGCGGGCGCTTCCGGCGCAGCGGTTTCAGCGGCAGGCGCTTCAGCGGCAGCTTCAGCAGCCGGCGCTTCCGGTGCAGCAGCTTCCACTTTCGGTGCGTTCTTCGCTTCGAGTTCCGCCGCAGCGCGCTTCTCAACGCGGCTCAATTTATCGGCTTTTTTGCGTGGCTTTTGCGGTTTGCCTTCGACGCTGCGCGGTTTGGTAAGACCAGCGGCAACGAGCAGTTTGTTCACACGATCGGAAGGCTGCGCGCCAACGCCTAGCCAGTATTGTGCGCGCTCGGCATTGAGCGTGACGCGGGCAGGGCTGTCTTTCGGCAGCAGCGGGTTGAAGGTTCCGAGCCGCTCGATGAACTGGCCATCGCGCGGTTTGCGCGAGTCAGCAGCGACGATACGGTAATAGGGGCGTTTTTTCGCGCCCGCGCGCGACAGGCGTAATACGGTAGGCATGTGTAACTCCATCTTTCGGTTGGGCTTGATTGCCCATGTACCCAAGGTGCGAGTGGGCTTTAAGCATAGGTTTTGGTGGATTACCAGTGGTTTTTGGTTGTTGGTTATTGGTTATTGGTTATTGGTAAGATAAACGATCGCCAGCAACCAACAACCAATAACCAACAACTAAAAACTTCTACCCGCCCATCATCCCCTTAAGCATCTGGGGATTAAGCCCTTTCATGCCCGACTTACGCATGTGTTTCATCAGCGTTTCCATCTGCTGGTACTGTTTAATGAGCTTATTCACCTCCTGCACCGTGGTGCCGGAACCCTCGGCAATCCGCTTGCGGCGCGAGGCATTGAGCAGTTTCGGGTTGGCGCGTTCCTTTTTGGTCATCGACAGAATCACCGCCTCCTGACGCTTGAGCGCCGACTCGTCGATTTCCTTGCCCTGCATCATTTCCTTCATTTTGCCGACGCCGGGCAGCATGCCCATCAACGATCCCAGCCCGCCCATTTTTTTGATGGAGCGCATCTGCTGCAGCATGTCGTTCAAATCGAAGGAACCGTCCTGCATCCGCTTGGCCAACGCGTTGGCATCATCCGCGCTAATCGCTTCGGCTGCGGCCTCGACCAGCGATACCACGTCGCCTTTATCGAGGATGCGCGAGGCTATACGCTCCGGGTGGAACGGCTCGAACTGGTCGAGCTTCTCGCCCACCCCGGCGAACTTGATGGGTTGGCCAGTGACTTCGCGCATCGACAGCGCCGCACCTCCGCGCCCGTCACCATCGAGGCGCGTGAGGATAATGCCGGTGACGCCAATGGATTCATGAAACGCCTTGGCGATGTTCACCGCGTCCTGACCCGTCAGCGCATCGGCCACCAAAAAAGTTTCAATCGGATTCGATAACGTTTTTATTTCTTTGAGTTCCTGCATCAAGCCATCGTCGATATGCAACCGACCGGCGGTATCTAGTATGAGTACATCGAAGCCGCCTTTGCGTGCGGCATCGAGCGCGCGCTTGGTAATCGCCTGCGGTTTTTCACCGGCAACAATCGGCAACGATTCAACGCCCGCCGATTTCGCCACCGTCGCCAATTGCTCCTGCGCTGCCGGGCGATAAATATCGAGCGACGCTACCAGCACTTTCTTGCGATGTTTTTCCGTGAGGCGTTTGGCGAGTTTTCCGGTGGATGTGGTTTTCCCCGAGCCCTGCAATCCACACATCAATATCACCGCAGGCGCGGGGGCGTTGAGGTTGATTTCGGTCGATTCGCCACCGAGCAAGCGGACCAGCTCATCATACACCAGCTTAATCACCATCTGCACGGCGGAGATGTTGGCGATGACTTTTTCGCCGATGATTTTCTCGCGCAACCGCTCGGTAAAAATTTTCACGACGGGCAGGGCGACGTCGGCCTCCAGAAGCGCCACGCGCACTTCGCGCAGCGCCGCATCGACATCGGCCTCCGTTAGCGTCCCGCGCCCGCGCAACTTATCGAGCGACGATGTAATCCGTTTGGAAAGATTCTCGAACATGGGGAGGATATAGAGGGGCTAGGTGCCAGGGTCTAGGGGGGAGTGGGGATGTCCGCATCCTCTACGCGCCGTCATTCCGGTCTTGAGCCAGAATCCATCTTCTTAACCATGACTACTGAGTTTGACTTCACTCCGTAGTTTTAAGAAGAAGATGGCCCCCGGCTCAAGGCCGGGGTGACGAGGCATCATTACTTCTGCTTCGGCTTGCCTGGATTGGGCCCAAGCGGCGGGGAAACTTCCCGAGCATCAGGGTGTTTCTCCGAATACTCATGCTTATATTTGCAATAAGCGAATGCCTTATCCACTTCTACAACTAGGTCGCTATTAGTCATGCCGTACTTGGCGGGGGCGATTTCCACTCCACCCTTACTAACTGCAAGCGTATAATAGTCGTATGCATACGGGAAAAGTCTTTTCTCGATTGTATAATCGCATAAATTCCCCAATTGAGAGATGGGGCCCGAACCAACCACCTTGGGTTTAGAATCACTCATATTCGCTCCTTCAAAAATTCAACGATTAAGC
>JANNSK010000004.1:0-47218 GCA_031402515.1 Alphaproteobacteria bacterium
ATTTTTTTTTTTTTTTTTTCTTGTGTTTTTTTTTTTTTTTGTATTTTTTTTAAATTTTATCGCTTTTTTTAATGATTTTTTTCACTCGACTCTCGACTCTCGACTCTGTTCACTGTATAAAGGCCCTATGACCAAAGAAACCATCGATTACCCATCCTTGATCGACACCGCCATGCGCCATGTGGTGGCGGATGCGCTGCGCCATGTCGACCGCTACGGCCTGCCGGGCGACCATCATTTCTTTATCTCGTTTCAAACGAATTATCCCGGCGTGTCGATTTCGCCGCAGCTGAAGTCGCGTTACCCGGAGGAAATCACCATCGTCGTCCAGCACCAGTTCTGGGACCTGCAGATCACGGATGAGAAATTCCAGATCATGCTGAGTTTCAACAATATCCCGGAAAAACTCGTGGTGCCGTTCGATGCGCTCACCGCGTTCGCTGATCCGTCGATCAAGTTCGGCCTGCAATTCCATGGCAAACGCGCCGCGTCCGCCGCCAATGACAAGGACGCCATGGCCTGCCCGGCCACCGGCCACACCGCCCACGAAAAGCCGCAAGCCGCTGCCTTCGACGAAGAAACGCCCGCCGAAGAAACCAAAGCCGCGAACGACGAGAAGGTCGTGAGCCTAGAAGCCTTCCGTAAGCGCTAGCCCCCTATTCTCCGTCATCCTCGCGCGCGTCGCGAGGATCCATGGATTCTCGTGACAAGCACGAGAATGACGGTATTTTGCTGACCATGGAAAAACTCCTCCAACTCGCGACCAAGGCCGCAGCCCTGGGTGAAGTGCCGATTGCGGCAATGGTGGTCGATGGCTCGGACGCGATTATTTCGATGAGCCATAATGAAGTCGAGATGCGCAAGGATGCTACCGCGCATGCCGAGCTTCTGGCCCTGCAGGCAGCGATGAAATCGCGCGGCGAGAAATACCTCGAGGATTGCACGCTGGTGGTGACGCTCGAACCCTGCGCCATGTGCGCGCAGGCCATCTCGCTGGCCAAAATCAAGAAGCTGGTATTCGGCGCCTATGACATCAAAGGCGGCGGGGTCGAGCATGGCGCGCGGGTATTTCAGCGGGCCACCTGCCACCACGCACCCGAGATCATCGGCGGGATGATGGAAAGCGAATGCGGGGCCTTGCTCAGCGCGTTTTTTGCCGCTAAACGATAGTCCTGAAAGAGGACGCTATGACACAGTACGTATACGTAATGAAAGGCCTGTCCAAAACCTATCCGGGCGCCAAAACCGTGCTCAAGGATATCTGGCTGAGCTTTTTGCCCGGCGCCAAAATCGGCATTGTCGGCCATAACGGCTCAGGTAAATCCACCCTGCTGCGCATCATGGCAGGGCAAGACAAGGAATTTAACGGCGAAGCATGGCCGGCGGAAAACATCAAAATCGGCTTTCTTGAGCAGGAACCCAAGCTCGACGAATCCAAGAATGCCCTCGAGAACGTCATGGACGGGCTCAAGGAAAAGAAAGCCCTCGTCGAGCGCTACAACGAGCTCATGGCTAACTACTCCGACGAGGTCGCCGAGGAAGCGGGCAGATTGCAGGAAGAAATCGACCATGCCGGTGCGTGGGATTTGGAACGCGAAGCCGAAGTGGCGATGGACGCGCTACGCTGCCCGCCCGGCAACGCCGATGTCAAAAAAATATCCGGTGGCGAGAAGCGGCGAGTGGCGCTCGCTCGCCTGCTGCTTGAAAAACCCGATATGCTGCTGCTTGACGAGCCCACCAACCATCTCGACGCTGAATCCGTCGCCTGGCTGGAGAACTTCCTGAAAAACTATCCGGGCACGGTGGTGATGGTCACCCACGACCGCTACTTCCTCGACAATATCACCGGCTGGACGCTGGAATTAGACCGCGGGCAGGGCCGCCCCTATGAGGGTAATTACTCCGGCTGGCTGGAGCAGAAATCCAAAATGCTCGAGCAGGAAACCGGCGAGGAATCCGCCCGCGCCAAGGCGATGAAAGAGGAATTGGAATGGGTGCGTTCCTCACCCAAAGCCCGCCAGGCAAAATCGAAAGCCCGCCTCAAGGCCTATGAAGAAATGGTATCACAGCAAAATGAGAAGCGCGTCTCAACCGCGCAAATCATTATCCCCGCTGGCCCACGCCTCGGCAATAACGTGATCGAGGCCGAGCATTTGAAAAAAGGGTTCGGCGATAAATTACTCATCGATAACCTCTCATTCAGCCTGCCGCCCGGTGGCATCGTTGGCATCATTGGGCCCAACGGCGCCGGCAAAACCACGCTGTTTCGCATGATCACCGGCGCTGAGAAAGCCGATGGCGGCAGCTTCAAAGTCGGCGAAACGGTGAAGCTCGGCTATGTCGATCAGTCGCGCGATTCACTCAATGCCAAAGCCACTGTCTGGGAGGAAATATCCGGTGGTGCGGAGGAGCTTGAGCTCGGAAAGATCAAAATGAAGTCGCGCGCCTATTGCTCGTCCTTCAACTTCAAAGGCTCCGATCAGCAAAAACCGGTGGGTTCGCTGTCGGGCGGCGAGCGTAACCGCGTGCATCTAGCGAAGATGCTCAAATCCGGCGCCAACGTACTGCTGCTCGATGAACCCACCAACGATCTCGACGTCGAAACATTGCGCGCACTCGAAGAGGCCCTGCTCGATTTCGCTGGTTGCGCGGTGATCATCTCGCACGATCGCTGGTTCCTCGACCGCATAGCCACCCACATCCTCGCCTTCGAAGGCGACTCGCATGTCGAATGGTTCGAAGGCAACTTCGCCGATTACGAGGAAGACAAGAAGAAACGCCTGGGCGAGGATGCCGTGGCACCGAAGCGAATCAGGTATAAGCAGTTATTGGCTGCTTAACGAATCCACGAAATCACGAGGAAACCAATCTACGGTAAAAATCGTGATTTCGCGCTAGCCGCGCTGGGCGACGGCAATTGCCGAGTTTTTCAACTGGGTGATCAGGTGATCGAGGCCTTTAGTCTGCACGATGGCGTTGAACTCCGAGCGCTGGGTGGCCAAGAGGCTTACCCCTTCGACGATGATGTCGACGAGCTGGTAGTTAACGCCCGTCGCGCGTAGCCGGTAATCGACCTGCGCATCCGCCGAGTCGCCACCGAGGATAGTCATCGTCACCAGAAAGCTGCCATCCGTATCCGCACGCGCGTTTTTGAGCGCATATTCCTGACCGGAGTAGCGGGTCAGCTTATTGGCATAATTGCCAATGACAAACGGACCATAGGCCGAGACATAGGCCTTCTGCTGCTCAGGGCTGGCGGCACGCCAATGCTGGCCAAGCACAAACTTTGCCACGAACGGGATATCCACCTTGCTCGAGAAGATTTTCTCCAGCTTGGCCTGTTTTTCCGTTTTGGCAATGTCGGTTTTCAGCACATCGAGCACTTGCCTGCCGACATTATCAATGAAACGCTTGGCCCCTTCAGCATCACCCGCATGGGCGGGCGCTGAGGCGCAAAGCAGCATGACCGCACAGAATGCGTGCCGTAAGGATTTCATGCGCTTACTCCGTTTTCGCTTTGGAATACGCCGAACTGTCGCGGGTATTCTTAACCGCCGCATCACGGTACTGGCCGTAAACGCTGCGGAAGGTGGCATACGGATCAAGCGAGGTTTCGTAGATATCGTCCATCGGATCTATTAAACGTTCGCGCTCGACCAAACCCTGCGCCAGAACGAGGGCGATTTTTTCGCGATCTTCGTCAAGCATATAGGGCCATGGGCTGGTGAACCAGTCAGCAACCATGCCGATCGTATCGCGACCGCTCGAAGGGCCAATGATCGGCAGCACGATATACGGGCCGGGACCAGCGCCCCAAACACCCAGCGTCTGGCCGAAATCTTCACGACGCTCTTTCAGGCCTGCCGAGGCAGCCACATCGTTCATACCGCCGACGCCGACGGTGCTGTTGATGATAAAGCGCCAGAAACTGACCATACCCTGATCGAAATCACCTTGTAGGAAACTATTCACCATATTGACCGGCTCACGCAGGTTATCGGAAATGTTACCGATGCGGCTTCTTACGCCATCCGGCGTGATGAACCGGTAGCCCTTGGCAACAGGCCGGAAAATGGCCTTATCAAGGACGGTGTTTACGCCATGCATACCGCGGTTGTAACCCTCGAGCGGATCTTCATCGCGCGTGGCGCAGGCGGAAAGCAACAGCGCGCTGGCGAGGATGGCGGCAAGAGTGGAGAAGGTCGTTTTTGTCGTCGTCATGTTTTTCATAATCTTTCACACGTTATCTGAATACACCGGCCGCACGCAGCTCGCGCACAGCCCTCAAGCCGAATATACGCGTAATTGGTAACTAACTCGTTACCAACCCGCAAACTATCCCAACACAAAAACGCGCCGCTATCCATTTTTTCCTTTGATTTTTATTAGTTTTTCGGCAAAGTGCGCGTCTGTGCATAAATTGGATTTATTACCATTGTTGCGAATTTGCCACAGGAGTTGCTTCTGAGCCCACACCTCAAACCTATCCAAGATGCCTCGTTTGAGCGGCTGGCGGAGTTGCGCGAGCTTTATGGAAAAAAGGCCCCCGCCGTCTCGTTTGAGTTTTTCCCGCCCAAAAACGAAGAGTCGGAAACGAAGCTCTGGGAAGTGATCCGCACGCTGGCACCACTCAAGCCGCGATTTGTTTCGGTGACCTACGGCGCCGGCGGCTCGACGCGCGAACGCACCCACGCCACGGTGACCCGCATACTAAAGGAGACAACGCTCACCCCTGCCGCCCACCTCACCTGTATCCAGGCGTCGAAAGAAGAAATGCGCGACATCGCCAAAAGCTATTGGGACGCAGGCGTGCGCCATATCGTGGCGTTGAGGGGCGATCCACCCGCAGGCGATACGCGCACCATCGGTTCCGGCTATCGTTACGCCAACGAACTCGTCGCCGGTTTGCGCGAGGTCGCGGACTTCGACATCTCCGTCGCCGCTTATCCGGAAACGCACCCGGAAGCAAAGTCACCGCAGGCCGATATCGACGCGCTCAAAGCCAAGCTCGATGCGGGCGCTACCCGCGCCATCACACAGTTCTTCTTTGATGTGGAAGTCTATCTGCGTTTTCTCGATAAAGTACGCGCGCAAGGCATCGCGGCGGAAATCGTGCCGGGAATTTTACCGGTGACCAATGTCGCCCAACTGAAAAAATTCGCCGCGATGTGCGGCACCAACGTCCCCGACTGGTTGCAGCACCTGCTTGAAGGGCTCGACGAAAAGCCCGAACTGCGCGCGCTGATTTCCGCCATGGTCGCCGCCGAGCAATGCCGCATGCTGATGCTCGCGGGCGTCACGCACTTTCATTTCTACACGCTCAACCGCGCCGAACTCACCCAGGCCATTTGCCATATATTGGGGATACGGGTGGGATGATAAACATGCCGACCCCTAGTCCCTGCTCCCCTTCAGCAACCGCATCACCACGCGACGGTTGAGTTCTTGATTCACCGGGATGGGGTCGCCCTTGGCATCACGGTTGGGGGCTTTGGGGCGCGTATCACCGAACCCAACGGCGCGGATTTTCTCCGCCGGGAAACCGCTCGCCACCAGATACCGCACCACGCTTGAGGCACGCGCCGAGGAAAGCTCCCAGTTCGAAGGGAACCGATCGCTCTTGATCGATGAATCGTCGGTATGACCCTCTACCGAAATGGTAATTTTCTCACGGCGCAAAGGCTCGAGCCGGGCGACCATGAGTTTCAGCATTGGTAACGCTTCGGGCGTGAATTTGGCCGAGCCACGTTCGAAAAACGCGCCGGCGGACAAATCGAGCGAGACGATTTTATTTTGCTCGGAAACGGCGACGAACTGGTCGTAGCCCGAGGCGCCGAGCGACAGGCTGAGTTGCTTTCTCAAGGTCTCGTAGGGATCCTCCGTCGGGATCGCATCGTTATAGAAACCTTCCTCGCGCAGCGCCTCGGCCACTTTCTGGAGCTGCGACATATTGGGCGAAGACATCGAGAACATGATGATGAAGAAACACAGGAGCAGCGTCACCATGTCGGCGAAGGTGATCAACCAAGCATCTTCATGCTCTTCGTCCTTCCGCGGTGGACGCTTGATGCTCATGCACTATCCGGCGTGAAGGGCAAGGCAGCAGCAGGCGTAGATGCAGCCTGCGGCGTCGTCGTCACCGTTTCAAACATCGTGCCACGATTTCTAATTTGGCGGTCGATGTCGAAATGGCTCGCTGGGTCGAGATAGGAATTGAGCCAATCCTGCATCAGCCGCGGTGATTTCTTCTCAGCCAGCATATTCAACCCTTCGACCATCAAGAGGTTGCGGAACCGCTCGGTCTCCTCTTTCTGCAACAGCTTGCTCGCTGCGGGTAGGAATACCATGCGCGCAAACATCACGCCGTAAAGTGTCGCAACCAGCGCCAGCGACATGCCACTACCGATGACCTCGACCATATTCTCCGCACCGCTGCCCATCTGGCTCAGCATGGCGATCATGCCGACCAATGTGCCGATCATCCCGAAGGCGGGTGCCGCCGCACCCATATTCTTCAGCACCTGCACCGGCGTGGTTTTATGCTCGAAGGAGGATTCAACCGCCATAGTCATCATGGCGCGCAATTCGCCCGGCCGGTGGGACGAGACGGCGAGCTCCATACAGTATTTGATGACCGGGTCGTTCGCCTGCAGGGTTTTAATCTCATTTTCGAGCGCGGGCAGGCCTTTTTGTTGGACAAGGTAGCTCCATTTGATCAGCCGACCGATTTCAGTATTCAAACCTTCGCGGGTGGATTTGGGTTTTTTGAGCATCCACCAGATGGCCTTGAAGGCGACGATCACATCCGCGCTGTGAAACCCCATGAAAGCGCCGGCGATGGCGCCGCCCAGGACAATCATGAGCGCTGAGAAATCGAAATAGATGTAGGGATTACTGGTGGCAACGAAGATCGCCACAACGATCATCCCTAACCCGAAAATAACTCCTAACAGCGAAGAAAGCGACATGGCGTACGTCCCATTGTATTTTGTGCGTGAGCGTATACTATACGTATCCATTTGAAAGTAACAAGTGGTGCGTGAAGCGTGCGGCGTGCCGCGATCGCTCCACGCATCACGCATCACGCGTCACGCTATGCACCCCATCATCGGCTTCACCCTCGATTACGAAGAAAAAGGCGGGTATTCTAAATATCCGTGGTACGCGCTGCGCAATAATTACACCGCCGCCGCCGCCCGCCATGGCGCCGCACCCGTCACCCTGCCGCATGAACTCGCTGCCGTGCCTGCGTATCTCGATATGCTGCACGGGCTGGTCGTCACCGGCGGCGATTTCGACGTGCCGCCCGATATGTACGGCGAGGATTCCGTGCATGAGAAAGTCACGCTCAAACCCCGCCGCAGCCTGTTTGAGGCCGCCATCACCAAGGGAGCCATGGAGCGCGAATTGCCGATTTTAGGTATCTGCGGCGGCGAACAATTACTCAATGTGTTGCTCGGCGGCACACTCATCCAGCACATCCCCGACACGATAAAACATCCGCTGGCGCATGAGCAGCCCAACCCGCGCCACGAGCCGGGCCATGACGTCACCATCGTCAAAGGCACCTTGCTGCATAAAATCGTCGGTGCCGAAAAAATCGCGGTGAACAGCGCGCACCATCAGGCCATCGCCAAGCCCGCACCGGGCGCTGTGGTCAACGCCACCGCATCCGACGGCGTCATCGAGGGTATCGAATGGCCGGACCATCCGTTTTTCCTGGGCGTGCAGTGGCACCCGGAATTTTCCATCTCGCCCGCCGATGATAAAATCTTCGCGGCGTTTGTTGCGGCAGCAAGAAAATATGCTGCCATTTAATCGGAGCCGCGTAGCCGCGATGGCCGCGGCGAGCCGGATCGCGCCAGCGCGAACGAGGGGGAGCGGTAGCGGGGGCGGTACGCCCCCTGCACCGAAGGTGCCATGAAACCCGAACGTATCGCCAAACGCATGGCGGCACTTGGCCTCTGCTCGCGCCGCGAAGCCGAGCGGTGGATTGCAGATGGCCGCGTTGCCGTGAACGGCAAAACACTCGAAACGCCGGCAACGCTCGTGAGTGAAGAAGATGTTATTGCCGTCGATGGTAAAACCATCACAAACGAATCGCTCCGCCCGCGCCTCTGGAAATACCATAAGCCGGTGGGGATGGTGACAACCCATAGCGACCCGCAAGGCAGGCCGACGGTATTTGATAATTTACCCAAGCATCTGCCACGCGTGATTTCCATCGGCAGGTTGGATTTAAACAGCGAAGGATTGCTGCTGCTAACGACAAGCGGCGAATTGTCGCGCGCGCTGGAACTCCCGAAGAATGCGCTCAAGCGCGAGTACCGCGTGCGGGTCAACGGCACGCCGACGGATCGGCAACTCGCTCGCCTCGCCCAAGGCATGGTGGTGGATGGGATGCAGTACCAGCCCATCCGCGCGAAGCTTGAAAAAGCCAAAACCGATGGCAGGAATCGCTGGCTGGATGTTGTCCTCACCGAGGGCAAGAACCGTGAAATCCGCCGCGTTTTCGATCATCTTGATTTACCGGTGAGCCGGCTGATACGTATCTCCTATGGTGCCTTTGCGCTCGATGCACTTAAAGTCGGCGCGGTCGAGGAAGTGCCGGGATGGCAAGTGGAGAAGTTGATGGGCGCTTTGGCGCGGGGGGGCGAAGACGCCCCCGCTACCGCTCCCCCTCGTTCGCTTCGCTCCGGCTCGGCCTTCGGCCTACGCACGCCCACTTCAAAACGGGGGAAAGAATCATGAGAATCATCGCCGGAAGATTCAAAGGCAGGAAACTAAAATCACCGGAGGGGGAAGATATTCGCCCCACTTCCGACCGCGCGCGCGAGTCGATTTTCAATCTCCTCATGCATGGCGCCTATGCAGGCGAAGCCATCATCGGCCACCATATTGTCGATCTATGCTGCGGCACCGGCGCACTCGGGCTTGAGGCATTGTCGCGCGGCGCGGAGAGTGCAACCTTCGTCGACCAGGATAAAAAGGCCCTCGGCCTCGCCCGCGACAATGCCATGCATTGCGGCATCTCGAGTATGTGCCATTTCGTGCAGGCGGCTGTCACGCGCCTGCCCGCCGCCGCCAAGCCCGCCGCACTTATATTAATGGATGCGCCCTACAAAACACCGCTGCTCGTTCCCGCATACACTTCCATGAAGGCGCAAGGATGGCTCGAACGAGGAACGCTCATCGTCAGTGAACTACCGACCGGCACGGATGCGCCACCACTCGACGGCGCCGAACTTCTCGACTCCCGCAAATACGGCAAAGCGACCGTGCATATATATAAAGTCGGTTGTTAATTCTGAGAACAGACATATACTGGATAGCCTTATTAGAAGAGGGAATATGCAAAAAGAAATAATGATTCAGCTGCACCAAAATTTTGAGGAAGCAGCACAAACTGGAGATGGTATCACCTACTGGTTGGCGCGCGATTTACAGCGTTTACTTGACTACTCGCGTTGGGAGGATTTCGAGACTGCCATCGAACGCGCAAAGACCGCTTGTGAGAACGCTGGACAGCCTGTGGAAAACCATTTTCGGGAGGTCCCGAAAATGGTAGCCATCGGGTCTGGAACGTCGAGAGAAATCAAAGACATAATGCTCACTCGCTATGCCTGTTATCTCGTTGCTCAAAATGGCAACCCGCAGAAAGAGACCATCGCGTTTGCACAAAGTTATTTCGCCATCCAAACGCGTAAACAGGAAGTACTTGAAGAGCGTATCAAGCTGGCAGAGCGCGTTCAAGCTCGTACAAAACTTACGGAAACGGAAAAACAATTATCGTCAACGCTCTACGAGCGTGGTGTAGACGACCGGGGTTTCGCGATTGTAAGATCGCGCGGCGATAATGCGCTGTTCGGCGGGAACAACACATCGCAAATGAAAAAGCGTCTCGGCATAAAAAGCGGTAGGGCGTTGGCGGATTTTCTGCCTACCGTGACGTTAAAGGCGAAAGAATTCGCCGCCGCCATTACCGATTTTAACGTGCGCAAGAAAAGCCTTTGGGGACCACAATCTATCGGCGATGAGCATGTAAAAAACAACAAAGACGTGCGCGAAGTGCTCGCCAAGAGCAACATTAAACCAGAAAGTTTGCCCGTAGAAGAAGACATCCAGAAATTGGAGCGGCGGGTCAAATCTCAGGAAAAAACCCAGTTGCGTGCAGAAGGCGATTTAAGGAAATTAACCGGCGGCCAAAACTAAACATCCCGCCCCTTGCCGCGTTGAGCGGCGCGTATGGCGTTATCAACGAATCGGCCTGCAAGATTAAGCCCCTGCGACGCCATGCGTTTGACGATGTCCTTCGCCCCCTCATATACGGCAAGCTGGCCGGTGGTATAAGTGAGGTGAGATTGCTCGATGGCTTTTTTTTCCTTATCGAGCCCGCGCTCGATACCGCCGAGCATCGCCAGCGCCTCCTGCTTCTCGCCCGCCGATAGTTTTTTACGCGCGAGAAGCGCCTGAATGCGTTCGCGCAAATCGTCGCGTTCGACATGCATCATTTCATGCATCGCCTGTTCGGGCGTCATTTTACCGGCGATGAGCTGCGCGAGAACCTGCTCGACAAGCCCGATATCGCCGACGCTTTCGTCGATGGCATCCGCGCGCGTCTGGTAGTTGCGCTCGGCGACTTGGGCAAAAAGCGCGGCGAAAAATACGGTATAGTCGCGATATAAAGATACGAGGTCGGCGCGGATGCCTTGCGGCGGCAATTTGGGAATGCTGGCGCCCGCCTCATTCTGCTTCACCAATGCAGTGGCGAGGGACTTCTCGGTGGCACGGTTGATGGAACCTGCGGGCCTATCGGCAACCTGCCGCAGCGCGCCAAGGTCATAGGCCAACTGCTCGACCGAAAGCCTCGAGTGTTTTTCATGCATACTGGCCGAACCGGAGGTCAGCGCGCGCACAGCATCATGGAAATGCTCGATGCGCGGGCGCATATCGCCCTCGGCGAGGCGAATATTCCATGCGCTCTCGATGGCAAGAATCGACTGATACTTGCCATTCATCAGCTCGATAATCGCCGCTTGCTCGGCGGGGTCAAATGCCATAGGTGCTCCCTATGTTTGCCTCTAGCACAGCAGTTCGTAATAAACCAGCGGCTCCGCCACTGGCGGTTTATATCCATTGGCCGTTTTGTAAAAAGAAGTGTCCCTATTGCGACTTTAATTCGCATGTACGCGACCAGGTGGACCAGGAAATGTGGCGCGAGGCGCTGCTTGGCGAGCTCCGCCACTGGCATAGGCTGGCATCGAATCACGAAGTCACCAGTATTTTCTTCGGTGGCGGCACGCCGTCGCTGATGCCGCCACCAACCGCCGAAGCGCTTATCAATGAGGTGCACAAGCTTTGGCCAGTCTCATCGACGATTGAAATCACGCTCGAGGCCAACCCAACCTCGGTCGAGGCGAAGAATTTCGTGACGCTGCGCACGGCGGGGGTGAATCGCCTGTCGCTTGGCGTGCAGTCGCTGAAAGCGGAATCGCTGAAATTCCTCGGGCGCGAACATTCAGCAACTGAAGCGCTGGATGCAGTCACCCTCGCCGCGAAAACATTCCCGCGTTTTTCCTTCGACCTTATCTATGCGCTACCCACCCATACACTCGCCTCATGGGAGGAGGAATTACGCGCGGCGCTTGCCTACGCAGGCGGCCACCTGTCGCTGTATCAACTCACCATCGAAGAAAACACGGCCTTCCACCACGCCTACCACGTCGCCAAAAAATTCGCGCTGCCGGAGGAGGAGCTCGCAGCTACGCTTTATGAGCGCACGCAGGAAATCATGGAAAGCGCGGGCCTGCCCGCCTACGAAATATCCAACCACGCGCGGTCGGGTGAAGAGTCTCGCCATAATCGAAGCTACTGGCGCGGCGAATCCTATCTCGGCATCGGACCCGGCGCACATGGAAGGGTGGACAGGAATGACGGGCGCATCACCACACGCAATATAAAGTCGCCCGAGCGCTGGTTGGAAGCCGCACGCTCACAAGGCCATGGGCTGGAGGAGGAAGCATCGCTCACCACCCCCGAGCGCGCGGAGGAAAAACTACTGATGGGATTGCGGCTGGTGCAGGAAGGTTTCAATATCGCATCATTGCACGACCATGAGCGTGCCTATCTCGACGCGCTCTGGCAAGATGGCAGGCTCGCCACACTCATTGAACAGGGGTTGTTGATTGAGGACGGCACGCGTATCGCCGCCACCAAATGCGGTAGATTGCTACTGAATGAGATTACCGCGCGGCTGCTGGCAGCGTAAAGCCCTTAGGCGCCGGGTCAATGACCGTGAAATCCGTGCCCACAACACGTAAAACAGCAAGCGAACGCTCCACCGTACCGTTGGCACGCAAGCGGAAATTACCATTGGCAGGACCGACAAAACCGGCAGGGGCCGTCAGCGCGATTTCATTAAACCCCTGGTCGGAGGTGGCAAGCGTCACCGCCAGCGACACGGCATCATAAGCAAGGCTGGCAATGCGCGGCGGCAGATAGGCATAATTCGCGACGAAGCGTTTTTCGAAATTCGAGGTTGAGGCGGGCGGCGAAGAAGCCAGCCAGGCGCCATCGAGATTGGCGCGGCGAATCAGCGTTGCATCATCCCAGATGCCGGTGCCTAGAAGCTGTATTTCTGGGCGCTTGATGCCGCGCGCATCAAGCGCGCGCAGGATAGTGCCGAGCGCGGCGCCGCCTTCGGGCAGGAACAGCGCATCGAATTTCGCTGGGGTATCCGGCGGCACCAACTCGTTCAGCGCCTTGTCGATACCCACCCCTTGCGGCAGATATTTGGCCACCGCCACGAGATTGCCGCCGGAAGCATTCAGGGTTGCGTTCGCGGCATCAAGCACGGCGGCGCCGAGCGGCGAATTGGGAATCAACGCGGCAATGCGTGTTTTGCCACGCACTTGTGCAAACGCGATAACCCGCGCCGTTTGTTCCTCGGGTGAAAAGCCGAAAGCATAAAGCCCCGGCTTTGCGGTGGCCGCATTGTTGGAAAAACTGATGACGCTGATATGGTGTTCAGCCGCGATCGGGGCAACGGCCGCCGCCGCATCAGCAAAAACCGGGCCGATGAGCAGGGCAGCACCCGCTTCAATAGCCTGGGTCGCGGCCGTGGCGGCCTGCTCGGGCGTATCACCGGTATCCTTGGTGATGAGGTCGACGCGCGTGGTCGTCAGTTGCGGCGAAATATGGGCGTACTTGTCGAACAGGGCGACGGTCGCCGCATCCTGCATCGCCCGGCCCAGCGAGGCGTTGCGACCGGTGAGCGGTAGTAACAGCCCTACCTTGACGATTTTGCTAGGTGTCGCCCCCGCCGCGAACGCGCTATTGCCCATACCCAAGCGGTCGCTATCCTTTTGCGACAGGTAAATCACCCGGCCATTGCCGGGGCGGGGGGCGATATGCACACCAGCAGGATATCCCGGCACCGCATAAGCCTCACCGCAGAACATAGCCGCAAGGAGAATGCCGACGAGACTCCATGTACGAAAGCGGTGGCGAATCATAGTGAATCTCTTTATGTTTTCTTGTAGCGTGAGGAACGAGGAAGAAGATGGCTACTCCGTCTATTCATAACAAGAAACATGCCAAAAGCCAAGCAGCGGCGAGCAAGATGCCATCTCAAGGCGAACTATTCCTTGTCGCCACGCCGATTGGCAACCTGGGCGACATCACCCTGCGCGCGCTGGAAACACTCAAATCGGCTGATACCATCGCTTGCGAGGATACGCGCACCAGCGGGTTTCTGCTAAAACATTACGCAATCTCCGTGCCACTTGTGCCACTCCATGCCCATAACGAGGCAGGGGCGAGCGAACGCATCATCGAAAAAATGAAGGGGGGCGAGAACGTCGCCCTCATTTCGGATGCCGGCACGCCGCTCATCTCCGACCCCGGAGCACGGCTGGTGAAAGCCGCCATCGAGGCAGGTATTCGCGTTACCCCGATTCCCGGCGCCAGTGCCTTGCTCTCGGCGCTGACCGTGGCGGGGCTTCCCACCGATACATTCTTCTTCGCCGGATTTTTACCAGGCAAATCCACCGAACGCAAAGAGCTGCTGCTCTGGCTGAAAACAATCCCTACCACACTGGTCTTCTACGAAGCGCCGCACCGGCTCACCGAAACGCTTGCAGCACTCGGCGCAGCATTGGGCGACCGATCTGCCGCCGTCGCCCGTGAGCTCACCAAGCTGCATGAGGAGTGTAAACGCAACAGTTTAAGTGCGCTCACCGCCTACTATACCGCCACCCCGCCCAAGGGCGAATGTGTGATTGTCGTCGAGGGCACGAAAGCCATGGCGGTCAGCGATGCCGAAATCGACGCCGCCTTGCGCGAAAAGCTGCAAACGGGCTCATTACGCGAGGCGGTCGACGTCGTCACTGAACATTCGCGCTGGGCGAGAAGCGATGTCTATGCACGGGCGTTGGCGCTCAAAAAGGAGCAGGCATGAGGACGAAAGCATCTCGCAAAAAAAGCCATCGTGCCGGATTATTCGCCGAATATGTGGCGCTATGCATGCTCCTTCTCAAAGGTTACCTGCCAGTGGCATTACGCTATAAAACCCCGGTGGGGGAAATAGACCTCATCGTCAAACACGGAAGTTCGCTGGTATTCGTCGAGGTGAAGGGCCGCAAAAATGCCGCCGATGCTGCGCAGGCCGTACACGCGAAGAATCAGTCGCGTGTGGTGCGCGCGGCACAGTATTTTCTCAGCGCCCGCCCGGCGCTCGCGGGCTGTGATGTAAGATTCGACGTTTGCCTTGTGCCGTGGTATAGGCTGCCGCAGCATATACCCCATGCGTTTGAAGCTTCCTGAAGGAGACATTATGCGCCGCGCCCTTATTTTGTTACTGGCCCCACTTCTGCTCACCGGCTGTATCACCACCGCCACCACCGTGGCCGGCGAAACCGGCATCGCCATGGCGGAGAACCGCTCGCTCGGCCGCAAGGTGGACGATAACGTCATCTATCTCGACATACTGAATCGCTACGCACAGTCGGATTTTAACAACCTCATTGTCAACGCCACGGTCAATGTGCGTTTCGCCCGCGTGATGCTGACCGGCACCGTGCCCAGTGAGGAAGTCGCGGCCTCCGCGGTTGAGAAAGCCTGGAAAGCGCGCGGCGTGCTCGAGGTCATTAACGAGCTCGTCATCGGCCCCAAACAGAGCATGTCGGATGCGGCAAGCGACGTTCTGGTCAAGAAAAACCTGCAAGGCAGGATGCTCATTACCAAGGATGTCTGGACTATCAATTACGCCATCGATGTGGTGAACGGCACCGCCTATATGCTCGGCCGTGTGCACGACAAAGCTGAAATGAACCGCGCCATGAATGTCGCGCGCACAACCAAGGGCGTCAAACGCGTGGTCAACTATCTGCAGGTAGCAGAGTCTTCCGATCCGCTACTCTCGCCCGACCCGGTACCGCCGACTTCGGGCCCCGCCTATGCCGCCGAGCCGACGGATGAATATCAAGCGCCGACGCCGGTGAATGAATCGCCGCTTTATCCGCGCTGACCGATGAAGTCCGCGTTCCAGATGGACCACCCGTCACGGCTGAATGCGCGCTTCGACACCACCTTCATGCTGATTGAGCAAGCGCAAAAGCGCGGCATCGACTGCACTTATTTCGCGCCGGAGGATTTGAGCCTGAATGGAAATGAAGTCATCGCCCGCATACAGCCCATCACCATCGATAGGGCGCGCGAACCGGGTTGGTCGCTAGGCGAGGCACGCACACAATCGCTGCATGAAATGGACGTGGTGTGGATGCGTCAGGACCCGCCCTTCAACATGTCCTATATCACCGCCACGCACTTACTTGAACAGCTACAGCCCGATGTAAAAGTGTTCAACGACCCCGCCGGCGTGCGCAACGCGCCGGAGAAGTTATCGCCCTTTCAGTTTGCCGAATTCATGCCGCCCACCCTCATCAGCGCCGATGCAAAAATCATCCACGAGTTCGCAGCCAAGCACGGCACCATCATCGCCAAGCCTCTTTATGGATTTGGCGGACGCGGCGTATTCAAGCTCGATAAGAACGACCCCAATATCGACACGCTGATTGAGCACTGGCGCGAAACATCCGGCGAACCGCTGATGTGGCAGCAATTCCTGCCCGACGTAAAAACCCGTGACACCCGCGTACTGATGATCGACGGCGCCATCGCCGCCCACTTCACCAGGGTGCCGGAGGAAGGCTCCATCCGCGCCAATATGCGGGTGGGCGGCACACCGAAAGCGGGCGAGCTTTCCAAAAAGCAAAAAGAAATCTGCACCGCGCTCGGCCCCATGTTCCACGAACAAGGATTGCTCCTGGTCGGCCTCGACCTGATTGGTGATTATCTCACGGAAATCAATGTGACTTCCCCCACCGGCCTCAGGGCCGTAGAGATGCTTTCCGGGATTAATTTGGCTGCCCTGCTTTGGGATAAAGTGGCTGACATGCACTAACCTGCTGCGCTGCACCATGTTTTTCGCTTCCCCTTTAACCCTATCTTGCTAAACGGTGCAGGATGGCTAGACTCGCAATAGTGGCTCCCAATTATTCATCCCTGCATCAAGAACTGGTGCGCGCAATTATCGCTGCGAAACCGGGCAATACGCCCGCACAGAAAAAATTCATCGAGACGTTCTTCGCGCTGTCGCCTGTCAGCGAACTTGAAGAGATCGAAGCCACACACGCCCATACCGTCGCCATGGCATGCGAGAAAGCACTGCAATCCCGAGACAAAAAAGGGCCGAAGCTGGTCATCGAGCAGTTTAAAAGCGAAGAGTCCGGCCGCACACGCACGCGCGTCATTGCCATCAACGACGACATGCCATTCCTTGTCGATTCGCTCTCGGGCTTGTTCACCGCGCTCGGCCTTGCCATCCAATTCATCCAGCATCCCATCTTAAGTGTGGGGCGCGACGCGAAGGGCAAGCTCACCCGCGCCGAACGGCTGGACGACGTGGTGCCGCCCTTGCCGCGCGAATCGGTCATCTATGTCGAACTCTCGCCGCTTCCCGTGTCGCTATCGGTGGCCGCACTCGAAGCACAAATGGAAGAAACGCTCGAGCATGTGCAGGCGGCCGTCACCGACTGGCGCGCCATGCGCAGCAAAGTCTCCGACCTCGCCACCAGCTTTGCTCCCAAGGACAAGTCGGATGTCGATGCCAAAGAAGTGCAGGACCTTCTCACTTGGCTTGCCGGGAACCATTTCGTGTTCTTAGGCTATGCGGATTATTCTGTCAGCGAAGGCAGCAAGGAAGCCACCCTCACACTCGATACAAAATCTGCGCTCGGCACATTCAGGCTGAAAGGCAATGGTTCGATTGAGCGCGGCGCACGGCCGACGGCTACCCAACCCATCAACGTCTACAAAGCCTCGGAAATCTCACGCGTGCATCGCCGGGTGCATATGGATTACGTCGCCATCCGCCGCACGGACGGGCGCGGCAAATATCTCGGCGAAACGCGTATCGTTGGACTGTTCACTTCGACCGTTTATTACCGCGAGGTCGAGCAGATACCGTTCATTCGCAACAAGGCAGCGCGGGTCATGGCGCAATCGGGATTTGCTTCCTCCTCACACTCGGGAAAGGCACTCAAAACCGCACTGGAATTCCTGCCCCGCGAGGAACTCTTCCAGATGGACGAGGATGCGTTATTCGCCGTCGCCATGCGCATCGTAGCGCTCGATGCCAGGCCGCAAGTACGACTCTTCGTCCGCACCGATACGTTCGAACGCTTCATCTCCGCCATGGTCTATGTGCCACGCGAACAGCTCTCAACCGAACTGCGCGAAGAAATCGCCCGCACACTCGAGCGCGCCTATCAGGGAACGAGCTCGGGCTTCAATGTACAGGTGACAGACTCGCCACTCGCGCGCATTATGATCGAAGTCGTGACTACACCGGGCAACATTCCTGACGTGCAGGTGGCCGCGCTCGAGAAACAAATCAGCGGACTGGCCAATGTCTGGCGTGTGGCGCTGCATGATGCCATCCTTGGCGCATTCGGTGACGTGGAAGGGCAGAAGCTGGCGGCAACTTTTGCCAATGCCTTCACGCCCGCCTATGTCAACACCCACAGTGCTGAAGCGGCCGCCCACGACATCCGCCGCGCGCTTGAATGCACCAAGAACGACGGGCTGGCGCTTGAACTCTTCCGCAAACCGAACTCGTCGGCGGATGAATTGCATCTCAAATGCTTCACGCGCGACCTCAATTCGGAACTCTCCTCCATCATCCCACTGCTCGAACATATGGGCGCCACCGTTATCGACGCGACACCCTATGTCATCACACCGCGCACACCTGCCCAACCCGTCCTGCTGCGCAACTTCACCCTGCGCGTCAAAGGTACCAGCGCGCTCGACCTTGCCGCCAGCAAGGCGCGCATCGAGGAAGCGATCGGCAGCGTCTGGCGCGGCGTGTCGGACAACGACAGTTTCAACGCGCTGATTTTCGCCGCCGGCCTTTCGGTGCGCGACATCGAAATACTTCGCGCCTATAGCCGCTACCTGCAGCAGCTCGACTTCCCCTATAGCCGCCAGTTTATCGCGCAAGCGCTTGTCACCCATGCCGGCCTTGCCCGCACGCTCGCCCAGCTTTTCGCCGTACGCTTCAACCCAGAGGAAAAGCATCGCGAGACGAAATCGGCCGAGCTTAAAACCGAGATCGAAACCGCGCTCGAAAACATCACCAACCTTGCGGAAGACCGCGTCATCCGCCGCCTGCTCGCGTTGATTTTCGCCAGCCTGCGCACCAACTTCTATCAACGGACGGAGAGCGGGCAACCGAAAGAATATCTCTCCATCAAGCTGCGCTCTTCCTTGGTGCCCGACATGAAACTGCCGGTGCCGTATGCCGAGATTTTTGTCACATCCATGCGCGTCGAAGGTATCCACCTGCGCGGCGGCCCCGTCGCCCGCGGCGGCTTACGCTGGTCCGACCGGCCAGAGGATTTCCGCACGGAAGTATTGGGCCTCGTTAAGGCACAGATGGTGAAAAACGCCGTCATCGTGCCCACCGGCGCCAAAGGCGGCTTTATTTTACGCAAGCCGCCCGCCGAGCGCGAGGCTTTCGCCAAAGAGGGTATCGAATGCTACCAGATGTTCCTGCGGGGGTTGCTCGACATCACCGACAATATCGTAGGCTCGCAGGTTGTCGCACCGAAAGATGTCGTGCGCCATGACGATGACGATCCGTATCTCGTCGTCGCCGCCGACAAAGGCACCGCCACCTTCTCCGACACCGCCAATGCGGTCGCTGCCTCGTACAATTTCTGGCTGGGCGACGCCTTCGCTTCCGGTGGCTCGGTCGGTTACGACCACAAAGCCATGGCGATTACTGCCCGCGGCGGCTGGGTTGCGGTCGAACGCCATTTCCGCGAAATGGGCAAGGACATATCGAAAGAAACCTTCACCTCGGCCGGCATCGGCGACATGGCGGGCGACGTGTTCGGCAACGGCATGCTGCTGTCGGACAAACTGCGTCTCGTCGCCGCTTTCAACCATCGGCATATTTTTATTGATCCGGCGCCGGATGCCGCATCGAGCTTCACCGAGCGCGAGCGGCTGTTCAAACTCCCGCGCAGCGGCTGGAACGATTACAATGCCAACCTCATCAGCAAAGGCGGCGGCGTGTTCGAGCGCAGCGCCAAATCGATCAAGCTATCGGCAGAGGCGCGTACCGCACTCGGCACCGACGCTGCACAAACCACGCCGGACGAACTCATTCGCATCATCCTGAAATCTCCCGTCGATTTACTATGGAACGGCGGCATCGGCACCTATGTCAAAGCCAACGCAGAAACCCATGAACAGGTCGGCGATCGCGCCAACAATGCCCTGCGCATTAACGGGCGCGAGCTGCGCTGCAAAATCGTCGGCGAGGGCGGCAATCTGGGCTTCACTCAGCGCGGCCGCATTGAATATGCGCGCGCCAGCGGCCGCATCAATACTGATGCGATTGACAATTCCGCCGGGGTCGATTGCTCCGACCACGAGGTCAATATCAAAATCGCCTGCGGGGCGGCGGTCGCCCATGAGCGCATCACCATTAAGCAACGCGACGCGCTACTCAAGAAAATGACCGACGAGGTCGCCCATCTGGTGCTCATCGACAACAAGCTGCAAACCCAGGCCATCTCGGTCACCGAGCTGCAGGGCGCTGCCGTGCTCGACCCCGCCGAGCAACTGATCGCCGCGCTCGAGGCGGACGGATTACTCAATCGCGAGGTCGAATTCCTGCCCGATGCCAAACAATTCGGCGAGCTGCGCGCCAGCAAGCTCGGCCTCACCCGCCCGGAAATTGCTGTATTGCTTGCCTATGCCAAAATGGCGCTGTTTGGCGATCTGCAGGATTCCAAGCTGCTCGACGCGCCTTATTTCGAGCAGGATTTACTGCGCTACTTCCCCAAAGCCATGCAGGCCGATTACGGCGACGAAATCCGCAAGCATCGGCTGCGCCGGGCGATCGTCGCCACCATGATTACCAACTCTATCGTCAACCGCACCGGCTTTTCCTTCGCCCACAGTTTGATGAAAGCGACGGGACTGCCCGCTGCCGACATCGCGCAGGCCTATGTGGCAACGCGCGATACGTTCAAGCTGCGCGAGATGTGGGGCCAGATCGAATCGCTCGACGGGAAAATCGCCGCATCATTGCAATCGTCGCTTTTTTCGCAGGTTAACCAGTTCATCGAGCATAGCTGCCGCTGGTTCCTGCAGCACCTCGCGCAGCCGATGGATATCGCCAAAGTCATCGATAAATACGCGAGCAGTATCCTGCTCATTGAGGAAAAATCTGAATCGCTGGTCAGCGATACGTTGCGTAAAGTCTACGACAAATCCGTCGAATCGCTTACCGCGCAGGGCGTACCCGAGGCGCTGGCCAAGCGCCTTGCGCGCCTCGAGATTTTATCTTCCGCCTGCGACATCGTCGATGTGGCATCGACCACCAAGCTACCGCTCGAGCAAGTGGGCAAACTGTATTTCGAGCTTGGCGCGCAACTGAAGTTAGGCTGGCTGCGCAAGGCCACCCAAGGACTCGCCGCCGAAAATTACTGGCAGCAGCTCGCCGCCAAATCGCTGCTCATCGAGCTCTACCAGGCGCAGGCGCGCCTGACGCTGGAGGTCATCCGCCGCTTTGGCAAGAAGCAAGGCGCCGCCGCTGCCCTCTGGACCGAGGAAGTGAAGGAACCACTCTCCCGCTACCTCACCTTCATCGAGCAATTGCGCACCCAGCAGAGCTTCGACTACCCAATGCTGATTGTGGCATTGAGACAAGTGCAGTGGATTACTTCTCAATAGCTTTGTTGCGCGCTTGCAGCGCGGCGCTCAAGCGCCGCGCAGGCTTTCGGCCTCAATGGCCGTCTCGCCGCTAGTGCGGCTTCGAAGTGGTCCGTGCGTAGCCCGCAGGGCGAGCATTTAGAGGGGGAGCGGTAGGGGGAGAGCGGGAGCGAAACGCACGCCGCGCGCCGAAGGCGCCTAACAAACTAGTGCCTGAAATGCCTTGTGCCGGTAAACAGCATGGCGATGCCGTGTTTAGTCGCGGCGTCGATGACTTCCTGATCGCGCACGCTACCACCCGGCTGGACAATAACGCCGATGCCTGCCGAAGCTGCGAGGTCCACGTTATCGGCAAAGGGCAGGAACGCGTCCGACGCCATCACCGAACCTTTGGGATCATGCCCGTGCTGCCGGGCCTTCTCGATGGCGATGCGCACCGAATCCACCCGGCTCATTTGCCCGGCGCCGACACCGATGGTCGCCCCGTCCTTGACCAGCACGATGGCGTTCGACTTCACGTATTTGACCACATGAAAAGCGAGCTCGGCATCACGTTGTTGATCGGCACTAAGCTTGCCGCCGGTAACGGACTTCCAATGCTCGGCTCCGGGCCCGGCCCGGTCCTGCTGCTGCACAAGATAGCCGCCGCCGATGGCCTCGACCATCCATCCGGCCAGTGGCGAGGCGTGGGTTTCCTGGCCAACGACTAGCACGCGCAGATTCTTTTTCGCGGCGAGCAATGCTTTTGCCTCCTCGCTGACCTCGGGCGCGATAATCACTTCGAGGAATAAATTCCCCAACGCCTCGACCAGTGATTTTTCAATCGTCCGATTGGTGGCAAGGATGCCACCAAACGCACTCACCGGGTCGGAAGCCAGCGCGCGCGTGAAGGCCAGCGTGTTATTTTCCGCGATGCCGACGCCGCACGGATTGGCGTGTTTGATGAGGGCAACGGCAGGCTCACTCAACGTTGAGGCGATCTGCCACGCGGCCTCAGCATCCTGCAAATTATTATAGCTGAGCTCTTTGCCTTGTATCTGTACCGCGTTGGCAAGACCACCCGTTGATTCAAGGCGGCGATAAAGCGCGGCCGACTGGTGCGGATTCTCGCCGTAACGAAGCGTGGCGGAGTATTGCGCATCGAGCAGGTAGGCAGGCCATGGATGTTTCTGGGCGGCGCCCGCAAGCCAGCTTGCAATCAGCGTGTCGTATGCCGCCGTGCGCGCGAAGGCCTTGGCGGCGAGCCGGGCGCGGGTGGCGTAGGAAATCGCACCGCTCTGCTCGACCATTTCTTTGTGCACTTCGGCGTAATCGGTGGGATCGACAATCACCGCGACACTCTCATGGTTCTTCGCTGCTGCACGAATCATCGCCGGACCGCCGATATCGATATTCTCGACCAGCGTTCCGTAATCGGTGGTTTTATTGAGCGTGGCCTCGAACGGGTAGAGATTGACCACCAGCAAATCGATCATCTCAATACCGTATTCTTTCACCTGCGCCATATGCTCGCGGCTGGCGCGCTTGGCGAGCAACCCGCCATGCACTTTGGGATGCAGCGTTTTCACCCGCCCTTCCATCATCTCCGGCAGGCCGGTCAGGTCCGACACGTCGCGCACTTTAAGCCCGTTCGTTTTTAGCATCTGTGAGGTACCGCCGGTCGATAGCAGCTCGATGCCCTGCGTTTCCAGAAATCCCGCAAAGGCGGCAACGCCGGTTTTGTCGGAAACGGAAATCAATGCGCGTTTAATGGTTACAGGTTCGGTCACAGAATGCCTCAGGCGGTTTTTGGTTCTAGCAATTGGTCGCGTTGCCAGTATAGCATCACGACCCACAGCACAAGGCTCGCCAGCGCAAACGGCCAGGCACCGGTTGTGAAGGCATGCAGGATGCAGTAGCCGATGAGAAATGTCAGCGGCAGGCGCAGCGCCAGGGCGGTTTTATGTTTTGGCGTCGCCACAAGGATGGCGCCGAGCAGCGCGCTGCCTAAAATCGCCACATCAATGGCGAGGCTGTGCGGTGCTGCACCCATCAGTGGCGCCAGCGCCAGCGGTGTGGAAACGATGATACCCGTGAACGAGCAGTTGATGAGTTTTTTGGGCAGATGCTCGGCACTCAGCGTGAAGCCCCACCAGCACAGCCATAAAACCAGCATCGCCAACGGTGTTGGTAACGGCGGGAAGGCGCCTGCGGGAAGGCCGCTAAATCCGACCGTCACCGCCGCCAGGATTAGCACCAGCCCATTCCGTCGGGTGATGCCACGATGGTCATCCCACCAGCCGATGCCGGTGAGGATGAGCGCCGCGCAGAGCACCGGCGGCGGCATAAACACAATCATGAGAAACCCGATGGCGGGCAATATCACCAGCCCGCCCACCGGCGCTTCCTGTAATTTGAACACTGGCGCCAACTGCTGGTGCATGCGCAGGAACGCGCCCACCGCAAGGGCGGCGGAGATGGAAAGAATGATAATATAAAGCGCCTGCATAGGGGCCGGAATTTAGTGGGTACGCTGACGAAAGGCTAGTGTTTTAGCACAGAGTCGACCGGATACGTCGCGTAGCCGCGATGGCCGCGGCGAGCCGGACCCCATCACATTTATGTGATGGGGGAACGAGGGGGAGCGGTAGCGGGGGCGTTCTACACGCCCCCCTGCGCGCTTGCGCGCCAACCAAAGCCTACCTTCTGCCAAATAACTTTTCTATGTCACTGCGCCTCAGCGATACATAGGTGGGACGGCCATGATTGCACTGGCCGGAAAAGGGCGTTGCCTCCATTTGGCGCAGCAGCGCGTTCATTTCGGTGACGGAAAGCGCTCGGCCCGCGCGCACGCTGCCATGGCAGGCCATGGTCGACAACACCGCCTCGATACGGTCTTTCAGCGCCAGCCCATCCTCGTACAGCGTCACATCGTCGGCAAGGTCGCGCACGAGCCCTGCAACATCCGTGTCGCCAAGCACGGCGGGAATTTCGCGCACCAGCACCGTCGTCTCGCCGAAAGATTCCAGTATCAATCCGAGCTCGGCCCATTCAGCCGCGCGCGACATCAAGCGACCCGCTTGCGCGTCGGTGAGTTCGACCGTTTCGGGAATGAGCAGCATCTGGCGCGCCGCGCCATGTGCCGCCATCTCGGCTTTGAATTTCTCGTACATCAGCCGCTCATGCGCGGCGTGTTGATCGACCACCACCAGCCCGTCCTTGCTTTGGGCGACGATATAGGTCTGGTGCAATTGCGCCATCGCCGCCCCGAGCGGCGCATCCTCATACTGCTCCACCGCGACCTGCTCCTGCACCCGATGCTGAGGGGCAAGCGGCGTATCACGCCAGAGCGAACGCGACGGTTCATGCACCGCGTAGGAAACGGCAGCCGCAGTATGGCCGCGCGATGGTGCGTATGACATGGACCTAAAGGCGGCGAGTGCTTCATCGGCGACGGTGGAGGAGGCACGCTGGGAATTTCCCGCAAGCGCCGCCCTTAATGCGCCGAGAATAAGCCCGCGCACGAGCTGGCTATCACGGAATCGCACTTCCGATTTCGCCGGATGCACGTTCACATCAACCTCCTCTGGCGGCACTTCGAGGAACAACACGGCAACCGGATAGCGGTCGCGCGCCAGGTAATCCTGATAGGCGGCGCGGATGACGCCGAGCAGCAGCCGGTCGCGCACCGGCCTACGATTAACGAACAGATATTGCGCCTGTGCATTGCCGCGCGAGAAGGTTGGTAAGCCCGCAAATCCAGTCAACCGCAAGGTTTCACGCGTGGCGTCGATGGCAGCGGTGTTGGCGGCAAACCCACTCCCGAGAATTTTTTCTAATCGCTGCGGTGCGGCGGAAAACCAGTCGGCTTGCAAGGCGGGGAAATCGCGCAAGCTGCGGCCGTCATGATTCAAACGAAATCGGATGTCGGGATGGGCCATGCCCAATCGCTCGATAATATCGACCGCGGCATTGAGTTCCGTGCGCGCGGTTTTGAGGAATTTCAGTCGCGCCGGAATCGCATAAAATAAATCGCGTACTTCAACCAATGTACCTTGCGAGAGGGCAGCGGGCATCACTTCACTCACCTCGCCCGCCTCAAGGCGAATCATATGGGCTTGCGATTCCTTGGCCGTACGACTGGTAATGGAGAGTCGCGATACGGAACCGATCGAAGGCAGCGCTTCGCCGCGAAAACCGAGGAAATGAATGGCGAGCAAATCATCGTCCGGCAATTTCGAAGTCGCGTGCCGTTCGATGGCAAGTGGCAGCTCCGCCTCGCTCATGCCGCGCCCGTTATCACGCACGCGTATCAACGTGGTGCCACCATTTTCCAGCACGACCTCAATATCGGTTGCCCCGGCATCAATGGCGTTCTCGACCAGCTCTTTCACCACCGATGCCGGGCGTTCGATCACCTCACCGGCGGCGATTTGGTTAACAAGTGTGGGGGGTAGCAGGCGGATGGTCATGGGAAAAGGAGGTTTCAGGTTTCAGGTTTCAGCGGGCCGATTATGGAGCAGCGCACCATCGCAGGCAAGTAGCATCCCTGAAACCCGGAACCTGAAACCTATTTGGCAAGCGCCGTCCGCGCCAGTTTTTTACCCGCCTCGACGGCAGGCTGCGAGTAGGGATCAACCTCGATCATCAATGACACCATCAGCGTTTCCAGCATCTGGCGGGCGAGGAAGCGCGCCAGCGTCACCGGATCGAGTTTGCCGCGCACGACGCGCAACGGCACGCCCGCTTTGGCCAGTGTAGAAACAGTGGCTTCCGCCGTCGCCTGCATGACTTCGCCCATGCGACGCCCTGCTAGATATTTCAAACTGGCAATACCAACATCAGGAAGCGGTTTTCCCTCAGCAGACGTATCGGGCAGCCAGAGGGTGAGTAATTTATCGCGTGGCCCGTCGAGATAAAGCTGCAACTGGCTATGCTGGTCGATCGCCCCGATGGCGGTGACCGGCGTGCCGCCCTTGCCGTCTTTGCCGAGACTCTCCGCCCAAAGCTGCTTGTACCATTGCGTGGCTGAGCGCAGCCGGTCGGCATAAGCCATCAACAACTGCATCGGCTTTTCTTTCATATTCGCCGCCAGCCACGCCGCATGGCCCGCGAGCTCGGCGTCTTCACTATCCAGCAACAGCTGCATTTCCTCGCGCGCTGCCCAGGCGACCGATTCGATATCAATGCCCGCATAGGCTGCGGGCAATAGACCCACAATGGAGAATACTGAATAGCGTCCACCGAGTGTGGGAGGATGCGCGAGTAGTGTCCAGCCCTGGGCTTTGGCGAGCTTTCCCAGACTCGAATCTGGCACAGCAGTAATCACGCGCAATTGTTTTGCCAATTGCTTTTCCATGCCGCGATAATGATCGATGAGGCTGAGTGCGGCGGCTAAAGTTTCCAGCGTCTCACCCGATTTACTGATGACACACCAGGCGGTGGTTTCGCGCTCGAGTCGCAGGAAAGCAGCGAGCGTCACCGGATCGCAATTCTCGAGGAATCGCACGCGCGATGGATCGGGAGCGAGCGAGCACAGCGTGCCCGCGCCCAGCGTCGAACCGCCAGTGCCGATAACGACCAGCCTGCCTGATAATAACCGCAACTCGGTCGCATGTTCGCGGATTGCGGCAATGGCGACGCTATCCTCAACCACAGAAGTTAGCGGCTGCTGTGCTGCGCGGGCCTTTAGTTTTTTGTAGAACGACGCTTTGTCTTTCGCCAGTTGCACTGCGCGCTGACGCGCCCCATCCGAACAGGATTGCCAGAGATAGTCATCCTGCCATTGCCACGCACTGCTCATGGTTTTTCCTTTTCAGCTGGCGGCGGCGCGCCCACGGTCACCAACAGAAACCGTTTTGGATCGAGCAACTCGGTCGCCAGCGCATTGACCTCATCACAGCTTACCTTTGTAAAATATCCGTTGCGTTTCTCAAGATAATCTTGGCCCAGCCCATGCACGCGCATCATGAGCAGGGCGGAGGAAACGCTGCGACTGCTATCGAGATCAAGCGGGAACGAACCCAGCGTATAGCTTCGTGCCTCGTTGCATTCCTCCGATGTCACACCCGTGTCGTGCAACGCCTGCAGGGTCGATTGTAATGCGACGACAGCCTTCGCCGTGGTCGCGGCGCGTGTCGCAAGTTCGCCAGTCAGCAGCGACGCGTCTTTGCGCACATCGATCCCGCTTCCTACACTATAGGCAAGTCCCTGCTTCTGGCGAATATCAACCGCCAAACGCGACACCAGCGAATTCCCACCAATGATGTGATTCAATAAATATGCCGCATAGAATTTAGGGTCGCTCCGCGCCACGCCGGGCGCGCCGAACATCACCACGCTTTGCGGCAGGTTACGCTCAAGCCGCACGAGCTCACCCGCCCCCTGCATAGAAACCGGCGTCATGGCGGGTGCCGCCCCAGCGGAGGTAGGCAGCGCAGTAACAAGCGGCCCCAGCATTGCCTTCAGCAATCGCTGATCAACATGGCCCGAGGCCACGACCAGCACATTGCTGCGCGCCATATGCTGCGCCAGATAGCCGCGCAAATCATCCGCCGTGAAAGCGGCGACGGAATCCTTCGTTCCGTAGGGCGGATTGGCATACGGGTGGCCGGAAAAGGCGCGTTGGTTGAATTGGCGGCTGGCAAGATAATTTGGATCTTCCTCGAGTAGGGCCAGCTCGCTTAAGGTCGCATCTCGAATGCGCGCTATGTCCGTTTCGGCAAAATGCGGGCGCGTGAGCGCCAAAGTGAGAAGGCTTCCGGCGGTTTCTGCATGCTCGCGCAGCGCATGCACACGCACGACGAGCCGGTCTTCGGTGGTGGTGGCATCGATGCGAATGGCCTTTTCCTCAAGCGCGCGGGCGAAGGAAAGCGCATCGAAATCGCCTGCGCCTTCCGTCAGCATCGCCGCAGCAAAGGAGGCAAGTCCTTCTTTGCCTTTGGGGTCAGACGCCGTACCAGCACCTTCAAAACTCATCGCAACATCGACGATAGGAAGCGTTTCATTGGTTGCATACCAGACATCAACATCATGATTAAGTGCCGCAGTGTTGACTTCGATAGCGTGGGCAGAAAACGCCATCGCGGCCAGTAGCGCTCCGGCAATATACGGTTTAATGCACACCACTCACCTCCGTCTTTATCGAGGCAGCATCATCCGCTTTCGCGGGCGCAGGCAACAGATACCCGGTGACGCGATATGCTGGCTTGAGTAGCGTTTTCGCCGACTCGGCAACCTGCACTGCCGTCACCGCCTCCACATGATTCGGCCAGTCGTAGAAATACTGCTCGTTTTTACCCGCCATATACAGATGACCAATGAGTTGGGCGAGCGGCAGCAGCCCGTCCTGCGCAAAAATCACCTGCGCTTTGAGTCCCGTTTTGGCGCGGGCGAGATCGTCTGTCGAAAGCGTATTTTTGCCTAGGCCATCCAGCACCCCATCAAGCGCCGCTTCAAGTTTCGGCAAATCAACGCCAGGCGCCGGCGTCAGGATCATACGAAACAACGCCGGTCCTACCGCCACCTCGTCGTAATCAACAGCAACACCGGTCGCCAGTTTCTGCTCGACCACCAGCGTACGATAAAGAAGTCCTGCCTGCCCGCCGCCGAGATGCTGCGCCAGCACCGAGAGCGGATAGGCAAGCACTGCGTCCCCATAACCGAGGCTGGGGGCGACATACTGCCGAAACAGCCGCGGTTCGTGCGCCTTTTCATCCATCACACTAGCAGTGATAGCTGCCCGGTGCGGCGGTTCAACCACCCAGTTCCGCTCTGGCGCCAGGACTTTCTTAAGCCTGCCATAATGCTTTTCGGCGAGGGCGTGCGCTTCACCCACGGCAACGTCACCGGCCAGCACGAGTGTCATGTTGGACGGTACGTAATGGCGAGCGAGATAGGCCCGCGCATCGAGGACGGTGAGCCCGGCAATATCATCCGCCCAACCAATCAGCGGCTGGCGGTAGGGATGGTTGAGGAATGTTACCGCCGCCAGTTGCTCGTTCATCAGCGCCCCCGGATCGTTCTCCACGCGCATATGACGCTCCTCGGTGATCACCTCGATTTCGCGGGCGGCACGCGTGGGATCGAACACTAAATGTTGCAGTCGGTCGGCCTCCATCGCCATGACGCCCGCAAGCTGGTCCTTGGCAACGAGCGCGTAATAGGCGGTGAAATCGCGTGAGGTATAGGCGTTCTGCTTGCCGCCCGAACGCACGATCGCGCGCTCATAGACGCCTTCCGGATGCTGCTTGGTGCCAGTGAACATGAAATGTTCGAGATAATGCGCGAGGCCCGATTTGCCGGAAGGATCATCCGCACCACCAGCGCGCACGAACAGGATATGCGCCACCGCCGGTATCCGCGCATTAGGCATGACCACCACGGTGAGGCCGTTTTTCAATACAAAACGATTGACCGGCACCGTATCGCGCACATCGGGAACGTCGCGCGGAATAAATCCCAATTGCCACACCGCCGCGCTGCCCAGCACCAGCAGAAGTATCAGGGGAACGAAATACCTGCGTGGCATGCGCTAACTCGGTAGGTTAGAGGATCAGAAAATCTCGTCGATGACCGACTTCGGCTTCTCTTCAGCGTTGGGGGTTTCGCCTTCGGTGACAGGCTTGCCAGCATCCTTGTTGGCACGTAGGCGTTCGGCCTCCTTCTCGGAATCAACAACCGGCTCCGGCGAGTCGCTGCCCACCAGCTCTTCGTAAAGCGATTCGGATTTCTTTGGTGCGCGCGAAACCGTTTTGTCTTTGCTGAGTTTGTCGCGAATACTATCATCTGCCTTATCAGCACCGAATTTACTGAGAAAACTCGAAGTAGCGCCACTCGGCGCATCGGCGGTGAGCACGGGCACCACAGCGGTTTCGCCGGAAGGCGTTTCCGCCTCATCGAGCGATGCGGGCGGGCTTGCTGTACCTAAAAGCTGGCGGCGCGCTTCTTCCTCGGCCGAGGGGATACGCTGCGGCTCACCCGGCCTTGGCGGACGTAATTCAAATTCCGGCGGCAGCGACAAAGGCGGCCGCGAAACCACGACGAACTCGTCCGGCGCATCACGATTGATGCCCAGTGTATCGCGTACGCTGGTGTTGCTACAGGCCGCAAGCGCGGCAACCGGGACGAGCAGAATCAGACGTGACAAAGATTTCATGGCAGCTAACTTAGCTTAATCCCGGCAGAATTCAAGGCTTAGAGGGGCTTCGGAACGTGAATAAAAGCAATAGTCCTACGCCGATACAAATAGCCGCATCGGCAATATTAAAGGCGGGCCAGCCCAAATCGCCGATATGGAAATAGAAAAAGTCGGCCACCGCACGAAACCGCAGTCGGTCGATCACGTTGCCCAGCGCGCCGCCAATAATCAGCCCATAGGCAACCCGTTCATAGGCAATCGTACTGGCACGGGCGAGCGCGCATAGCCATACCGAAATTGCGATTGCTACAGCCATCAGCAGCCACGGCATGAAGCTTTCCCCCTGATTGAGCATGCCGAAACTGATGCCTTTGTTCCATACCATCACCAGGCGAAAGAAGGACGTCACCTCGATGGGGGTGCGCTCCGCCATACCCACATGCGCCAGCAGGAACCATTTGGTAAGCTGGTCGAAGGCGATGATGGCCAGGATAGTCGCCCAGAATTTTTTCATGCGCCGTGCTCCAGAACTTTTTTAGCTTCGATACAATCGATGGCAATCTGCGCGGTGAGCTGACTCAGCGAATCGAAACGTTTTTCTTCACGGAGTCGCGCGATGAAGCATAGATCAAGCCGCAAGCCATAAAGATTGCCGGTGAAGTCGAAAAGATGCACCTCAAGACGTGGGGCGGATGCATGGCCAACCGTGGGCCGCAAACCGAAATTGGCCACCGCGTCGAATGTTTTGTTGCTATAGGCGGCACTATGGCGCACCTGCACTTTAACGGCATACACACCGTAGGCAGGTAATTTCACCTGCGGCGGCAGGTTCATATTGGCGGTGGGGAAACCGAGTCCTGCACCACGCTTATCCCCATGCACGACGGGACCGATGATGGCGTAAGGCCTTCCCAATAATTGCTGCGCGCGCGCCATATCGCCTGCCATGAGTGCCTGGCGCACGGCGGTCGAGGAACAAATCGTTCCATCCGTCATCACCACCGGCTTTACCGTTTCAACCGTGACTCCCTGTGCAATGCCCCATGTGCGCAACATATCGCTTGTCCCGGCACGTTTGGCACCGAAGGCAAAATTTTCCCCCGTTACCACTATCTTCGCTTTGAGCTGACTGGCCAGCACATCATTCAGGAACTGCTCGGGCGAAAGGGCAGCAAAATCCGCGTTAAAGCGCGGGATGACTACCCGCTCGACACCAGCCGCACGCAGGCGGCGCAGCTTCATATGCAACGGCTCGAGCTTGAAAGGCGGTGTATGCGGCGCAAAAAAACTGCGGGGATGCGGCTCGAAGGTAAGCACCGTCGGCGTGAGTCCGGCCCGAGCAGCTAACGATTTCATTTCCGTAATAACCGCACGATGCCCCATATGCAGCCCGTCGAAATTGCCGATCGCCACCGCCAAAGGCGACGGCGACAGGTGGCGTTCAGGACGACGAATCAGTTGCATGGTTGCTTCATAAGACGAGGAATGGCAGAGTGCGCCCAAGGTTATAGGAAATGTCGCTGGTCAAATCCACTGCCGTCATTGGGTTCTTTACCCTTTTATCTCGCATCAGCGGATTCCTGCGCGATGTGATGATGGCCAATCTAATCGGTGCCTCATGGCTTTCGGATGCGTTTTTTGTCGCATTCAAGCTGCCCAACTTCTTTCGCCGTATTTTCGCCGAAGGCGCTTTCAACGCCGCGTTTATTCCCAGTTTTTCCGCACTGCTCGCCGCCGATGGGCGCACCAAAGCGCTGAAATTCGCGGGCGAGATCACCGGTATCCTGCTGCTCGTATTGCTGGCGCTGAACGCCGTCTTTATCGTTTTCATGCCGTGGATTCTGCCGGTATTCGCCCCTGGTTTCGTAGGCGAGGTGGAGAAATTCAGCCTCACCGTGCAGCTGGCACAAATATGTTTCCCCTATATCCTGTTCATCTCGCTGGTGTCACTGCTGGGCGGTATCCTCAATTCTATAGGCAAGTTCGCCGCACCCGCCGCCAGCCCTATCCTATTGAATCTGTGCATGATAGCGGGGATGCTGTGGCTCACCTCACGCAGCGAAACCCCCGCCCATGCGCTGGCCTGGTCGGTGTTTATCGCCGGGTGGGTACAGCTGATATGGCTCATCGCTATTTGCGTGCGGCACGACGCCTTGCCGCAGCTATTGCGGCCCACCATGACCAAGCAGGTGAAGAAAATGCTGCTGCTCATGGCACCCGCCGCGCTCGGCTCGGGCGTGCAGCAACTTAATCTCCTGATCGACGTCATCATTGCCAGCCATATTCCCGAAGCGGTCTCTTACCTCTACTACGCCGACCGCATTACCGAGCTTCCCATCGGCATTATCGGCGTGGCAGTAGGCACCGCGCTACTACCGATGCTCTCACGCCAGATACAAAATGGCGAGCATGACGCCGCACGCGCCAGCATGAATCGCGCCATCGAGATCGTGTTATTATTCGGCCTGCCCGCCACCGCTGCCTGCCTGGTGATTGCTGAACCCATTATCCGCGTGCTCTACCTGCACGGTGCCTTCACCGAAACCGACATGCACGAAGTCACCGCCACGCTCATGGCATTTGCCGTAGGATTGCCCGCCTTCCTCGCGGTAAAAGTCTTCGCGCCGGGATTCTTCGCCGCACATGATACCAAAACACCATTCAAAATCGCCCTCATCTGCGTGGTAGTGAATTTATTCCTCAACCTCACACTTAGTCGGCCTTTCGCCCAAGTGGGTATGGCGCTTGCGACCGCCATTGCCAGTTGGTTGAACCTTATCCTGATGGCCAGGATTCTGCATCGGCGGGATGTGTTCAATCCGGATAAGCTATTGAAGTCACGCCTGAGAAAGATGGTTCTGGCCTCGGGTGCCATGGCGCTCGTACTATGGCCGACCAACGCATGGCTGCTGCCTTACTATCAGGCGGGGTGGATATCGCGCATCCTCGCCCTCTGCGGCGTCATGATGCTTGGTATGGTGGTGTATGGCACCGCGGTGATGGCACTCGGCGCCTATGACCGGACGATGATCAAAAAACTCTTCAGGCCGGCAAGAGCGAAATCATAAGCAGGCCGAGAACAATCCGGTAATAGGCGAAGAGTTCAAACCCGTGATGCTGGACGAACGTCACCAGCCATTTCACTACGAAAAGTGCGGTGATAAAGGCAGCGATAAATCCGGCAGCGATGAGCTCGAGCCCTCCTCCGGAAAGCGATGCGTAGTTCTGGTAAAGGTCAAAACTGGTGGCGGCGAGCATGGTCGGCACCGCAAGGAAGAAGGAGAATTCCGCCGCCGCCGGGCGCGTCATCCGGCACAGCATCGCACCCATGATCGTCGCCCCCGCACGCGAGACACCGGGAACCATCGAGGCGCACTGGAACAGGCCAATCATCAGCGCCGTTTTCGCCGACATCGCCTCCGTACTGGCAATCGTGGGCGTGGGCTTCATGCGCTCGACCACGAGAATGGCCACGCCGCCTGCAATCAGCGCCCAGGCAACGACGGTTGTATTGAATAAGGCTTCCTTGATCACATCATGCGCCATCACGCCGATAATCATGGAGGGCAGGAAAGCGAGCAGGATATTGCGGGCAAAATGCTGCGACGTTTTATCCGCCGCAAGGCCTTTTGCCACGGCGAAGAATTTTGCACGATACAGCCAGACCACCGCCAGCACGGCGCCCAGCTGGATAACGATTTCGAACACATGGTTTGGTACCCCCGCATCGAGCCAGCGGTCAGCAAGGATCAGGTGCCCCGTCGATGAAATCGGCAGAAATTCGGTGATACCTTCAAGAATACCCAGCAGGATGGCGTTAAACATTGCCATCCTTCGGCCATTTGCCAAAGGCGAGCAGCCAGAGGGCAATGATATTAGCAGGCGGGATGATGCTGATCAGCGCCCATGCGCCATTAAAGCCGAGGCGGCCAAGGATTTTCCACACCGGCACCACTACCAGGATGGACATCAATAGTATGAGACCCATAGCTTCCTCGTTTTCATTGCCGTCAGTGCCGGAGCTTTTTACTCGACTCCGGGCTCTCGATTCTAGTCACTACTCTAATTGGCTCCAGATGCGTTTTTTGGAGATATAGAAAAACGCCGTCATGATGCCCAAGAATAGCATAACTTTGATACCCATGCGCTTGCGCTCCGCCATTTCAGGCTCGGCAGCCCATTGCAGGAAATTCACCACATCGCGCGCCTGCTGATCAAGCGTGGACTTGGTTTCATCCTGATAGGTGACGGTATCGTCCTGCAGCGGTGGCGCCATTTTGATAATGCCGCCGGGGAAAACCGCATTGTAGTGCGTGCCTTCCGGCACCGCGAAACCTTCCGGCACGTGACCGTAGCCGGTAAGCAGCGAATACACATAATTCGCGCCATCCGCGCGGGCTTTGATGAGCAGGCTCATGTCCGGCGGCAGTGCCCCCTGGTTGGCCACGCGTGCGGCTTTGTCGTTTGCATAGGGCGCAGGGAATTTATCCGAAGGCCTGCCGGGCCGCTCGAACATATCGCCATCGTCGTTCGGGCCGTCCTTTACGGTATAACCCGCCGCCAGCGACTTCACTTCCGCTTCCGAAAAACCAACTTCCTCCAGCTTGCGGAAAGGCACGAGCTTCATGCTGTGGCAGGAAGAACAGACTTCCTTATATACCTGAAACCCGCGCTGGATGGCGGGCTCATCAAACTTACCGAAGATGCCATCGAACTTCCAATCGACTTGTTTCAGCGCGTGGCCGCCTCCCGATGCATAGGCCGGAAGTGCTGCGGCAGCGATCAGGAGCGAGGCCAGAAGTTTTTTCATCATGCGCTCCTAGTGTTTGGTGACTGACACATGAATCGATGCCGGAAGCGGCTTGGTTTTCTCAATTTTGCCGAGGATGGGCATAATCACCAGAAAGAAGCCGAAATAATACGCCGTGCAGACCAACGACAGCAGCGGATAAATACCCTCAGGCGGCTTCGATCCGCAATAGCCGAGCACGATCGACACCACGACGAAAATCCAGAAGAATAGTCGCATCCACGGACGGTAATTACAGCTGCGCACGGGTGACGTATCAAGCCATGGGATAAAAAACAGCACGAGAATTGAGCCAAACATGGCAAGCACGCCAGTAAGCTTCGAAGGAATGAATCCGCCAAGCATGCCAGAGAAAGTTAGCACCGTGCCGAGCGTGAGCAGGATAGAAAACCATGTCCATGAAAGCGGTTTTTTCGGCAGCAGCGCAGCCACACCCGCACCGATCACGGGCAACCCGTTCACTATGAAGCGGGTGAAGTCGAGATAGCGCAGCTTGAAGGCGACGGCGATAATGAGGAGTCCCGGAATCCACATGGGCGTATCAAATACAAACGCGCGCAGGATGGCGTAATAGGGCAGGAAGTACCATTCGGGCACGATATGCGGCGGCGTGACCATGGGATCGGCCATGATGTAGTTATCCGGATGGCCGAGATAGTTCGGCGCGAAGAACACGAAGGCGGCATAGACGAGGAAAAATACGCCGAAGCCATAAAAATCCTTCGCCGTGTAATACGGGTGGAACGTGATTTTATCCTGCGGCCCTTTGGCGTCAATGCCGGTCGGGTTGTTGCTGCCATGCGCATGCAGGGCGATAATATGCAGGATCACCACGCCAACAATCACAAAGGGCAGCAGGAAATGCAGCGCGTAGAAACGGTTGAGCGTCGGGTTATCAACCGAGAACCCGCCCCACAGCCATGTCACAATCGGCTCGCCCACCAGCGGGAAGGCCGAGAATAGGTTGGTGATGACCGTCGCACCCCAGAAGCTCATCTGGCCCCATGGCAGCACGTAACCCATGAAGGCCGTCGCCATCATGAGCAGAAGAATGACCACGCCGAGCCCCCACAACACCTCACGCGGCGCTTTATAGGAGCCGTAATAAAGCCCTCGAAATATATGGATATAGACCGCGATGAAAAACATCGAAGCGCCGACCGCGTGCATATAGCGCAGCAGCCAGCCGTAATTCACGTCACGCATGATGTGCTCGACCGAGTCGAAAGCCACGCCGGTATCGGCGGCGTAATGCATGGCGAGGAACAGGCCAGTGAGTATTTGGCTAACCAGCATCAATCCGGCGATGGAACCGAGATTCCACAAATAGTTCAGGTTGCGCGGCGCGGGATAAACCACCAGCGCCTCGTTGAGTACGCCGAAAATCGGCAGGCGGTAGTCCAGCCAGCCCATGACGCCGGGTTTTTGTGCTTTGGGTGCGTGTGCCATTTAGCGCTTCCTCTTGTGGCGGATGAACCAACCGCCTTTTGCCACTTGCCACCTGTCACTTGTCACTTTTTTCATCAGCCTATCCTGATTAGTGTGTCGGAAACGAACGCATAAGGCGGCACGGCGAGGTTGGTCGGGGCCGGACCTTTGCGGATACGCCCCGCTGAATCATAATGCGAACCGTGGCAGGGGCAGAACCAGCCTTTGTAATCACCCGTGCCGTTGCCGAGCGGCACACAGCCCAAATGTGTGCACACGCCGACCATGATGAGCCATTGTTCTTTGCCCTTTTGAACCCGCGCTGTATCGGGTTCGGGGTCGCGCAACTCGTTCACGTCGACGCCCTGTGCTTCCGCGATGTTTTCCGCCGTGCGGTGGCGAATAAATACCGGTTTGCCGCGCCACATGACCTTGATTTCCTGGCCTTCGACGATGTGCGAGATATCGACTTCCGTGGAAGCCATCGCGAGCACGTCCGCCGAAGGATTCATGCTGCTAATGAAAGGCCAGACGACTGCCGCAGCACCCACCGCTCCCATCGCCTGCGCGGTGAGGATGATGAAATTACGCCGGTTTTCGGAGGCTAAGGGAGAAGATGTTTCTACGCTCATGAAGCTACTCTTTTAAAAGAGGTATTCATGCCTCGCTACCCAACAGGGAGGGGTGTGTCAAGCTAAGGCAGGGCCAAGTGAATAAGTTCTTTGAGAAACGCGGCAAAACGTGTTTTTGTTGCGCCCATGGTTCAACTCGTCCTCATCGAGCCCGATATTCCGCAGAATCTGGGCGCGTGCTTGCGACTTTCGGCCTGCCTTGGCACGCCAGTGCATGTGATCGAGCCCTGTGGATTTCCCCTTGATCATACCAAACTAAAACGCTCAGGAATGGACTACATCGATAAAGCGGAAATGCACCGCCACAACAGCTGGCAAGCGTTTCTTGATTACCGCCAACTCCATCCAGGCCGCCTGCTGCTGCTTGAGACCGATGGCACTACGCGTTACACAGAGGTTGCCTTTATGCCCTCCGACTATGTATTGCTGGGTCGTGAGAGCGCAGGCACACCGCGCGCGTATTACGGGATGATGGACGACATTATCACCATACCGATGCGCCCCGGCATGCGTTCGCTCAACGTGGCGATGGCGGCGGGCATGGTGGCGGCAGAAGCGGCACGGCAGAAAGAGTGGAACTTATGAAACTCGACGAGAAAAAAAAGGCAGCCGAAGAGTGGTTCCGCAAACTACGCGATGATATCTGCAAGGAATTCGAGCGGCTCGAAGCCGAAATGTTCACCGAGCATCCGCAGGTTAAAGTCCCGCACGGATATTTCGAGCGCACCCCCTGGACAAGGCCAGAAGGCGGTGGTGGCGAAATGTCCATCATGAAAGGAAGGGTGTTCGAGAAAGTGGGGGTGAATATCTCCACCGTCCACGGCACCTTCTCCGAACAATTCCGCAAAGAAATCCCCGGCGCCGATGCCGACCCACGCTTCTGGGCCTCGGGCATCTCGCTCGTCGCCCATATGCAATCTCCCCTCGTCCCCGCCGTCCACATGAACACACGGATGGTCATCGTTGGCGGCAGCGCCGACGGTGAGGAACGTCGCGTATGGTTCGGGGGCGGCGCCGACCTCAACCCCACCGCCACCACGTTTGATGAAGACGTCGCCGATTTCCACACTACCTTCCGCCATGCCTGCAAGGGCACGGATGCCGCCTATTACGAGAAATTCAAACAGTGGTGCGACGAGTATTTCTGGATCAAGCACCGCGCCGAACCGCGCGGCGCCGGGGGCATCTTCTACGATTACCTCGACACCGACTGGGAACGGCATTTCGCCTTCACTCAAGCCGTCGGCCGCGCCTTCCAAATCGTCTACCCGAAAATCGTCCGCCGCCGGATGCATGATAGTTGGACGGACAAAGAGCGTGAAAAGCAACTCGTCAAACGCGGGCGCTATGCCGAATTTAACCTACTCTATGATCGCGGCACCAAATTCGGCCTGATGACCGGCGGCAATGTCGAGGCTATCCTCATGTCACTGCCGCCATTGGCGGTATGGGAGTAGTGGTGGGATCGAGAGGATTCGAACCTCCGACCTAGCGTTTAGGAAACGCTTGCTCTATCCAGCTGAGCTACGACCCCGTAAGCCCTTATTACTGCGCCTGTTATCCTGCGCAATGCTTTACTTTTCTTATGCGCATGCTACCCCAAATCCCATGGATTGGGATTCACGGTTGCTGGAAATCAGCCACGCGGCGTTGCGCGGCGAGGAGGGTTGCGTGCGCGAACTGCTTGAGCGTGCACGCGATATCGAGAAATTCGATACATCCGTGCGCGCACGAGCGCATACACTGATAAGCAACCAGCGCACGCGCGGCTCCGCCAATACGATCGAATCCTTCCTGCAATCCTACGGCTTATCAACCAAGGAGGGCATCGCCATGCTCTGCCTTGCTGAAGCACTCCTGCGCATCCCCGACGCGCCGACCGCCGACGCGCTGATCGAGGACACGTTCACCACCGGCAACTGGAAACAGCATTTAGGCACCAGCGACTCCACCCTCGTCAATGCCTCCACTTGGGCGCTGATGCTCACCGGCGAAGTACTGACTCTCGATGCAGGCGAAAACCTCACCGCATGGTTCGGCGGCCTCATCAAGCGCTCTGGCGAGCCGGTGATCCGCCAGGCGTTGCGCTCCGGCATGAAGTTTCTAGGCGGCCAGTTCGTCATGGGCGAGGATATCGAAGACGCCATGAAAAATGCGGCTGGTGAAGAAAAAGAAAACTATACGATGTCGTATGACATTTTAGGCGAAGGCGCCCGCACCGACACGCAGGCGCAGGGCTACATAAAAGCCTATCTCGATGCGATAAAAGAACTTGGGCGCAAGGCGCCCTCACCCTACCCCTCTCCCGCAAGCGGGAGAGGGAAGCTGTCGCTTCGCTCCAGCGAAGTGACAGCGGGTGAGGGAAGCGGCGTCCACACTGGCAGTAACTCCGCGTTATTCGACAAGCCCGGCATCTCGGTAAAACTCTCGGCGCTGCATCCGCGCTATACGGCGACGCAATCCGACCGAGTATTTGCCGAACTGCTGCCGCGCCTCAAATCCATCCTGCGCGAGGCGATGAAACACGGCATCGCCGTGAGCATCGATGCCGAGGAGGCGGGCCGGCTCGACCTCGAACTCGAACTCTACCGCGACCTTCTGAACGACGAAGAATTCGCCAATTTCGACGGCGTCGGATTCGTCCTGCAAGCCTATCAGAAACGGGCGATTCTCATTGCCGAAGCGCTGCATGACATGGCGAAAGAGAAGAACAGAAAAATCCCCGTGCGCCTTGTGAAGGGTGCCTATTGGGACAGCGAAATCAAACAGGCGCAGGTGATGGGACTTTCTGGCTATCCCGTATTCACCCGCAAGAACTACACGGATTTATCCTACCTCATCTGCGCCGAGGCGATGCTGAAGTCGCCGCACATCTATCCGCAATTCGCTACCCATAACGCACTTACCGCCGCAACGATTATCGAAATCGCCAAAGCAAACAAACGCGACGCTTCGTCGTATGAGTTCCAACGCCTGCACGGCATGGGCGAGAGCCTGCACGACCAACTGGTCAAGGATTACCGTTGCCGGATTTACGCACCGGTCGGCGCGCACAAGGACCTCCTCGCCTACCTCATTCGCCGCCTGCTCGAGAACGGCGCGAACACTTCTTTCGTGCATTTGCTGCTCGACCGCTCGACCTCGATTGATACCCTCACCCAAAGCCCGATTACTGAGGCCCGCGCCTTCGGTGCCAAACCAAGTCCGACAATTCCGCTGCCCGAAAACATCTACGGTCCCTCACGCAAAAACTCGAGCGGCTTCGATCTTGGCTACCGCCACCAACGCGAAATGCTTGGGAAGGAAATCACCGAAGCACTCAAAAAAATTCCCGCCACGCCGAAAAAATGCGATCAGGCTGAAATGAAAAAAATGCTCGATCGCGCAGTGGTCGCCGCACCCGCATGGGACCACACGCCGGTCGGGCAACGCGCCGCCATCCTGCGCAAAGCGGCGTATATGCTGGAAGAACGCCGTGCCGAATTCTTCGCGCTCGCCATTGCCGAGGGTAAGAAAAACACGAACGATGCCGTCGCCGAACTGCGCGAAGCCGTCGACTTCTGCCGCTATTACGCCGATCTCGCCGAACGCCAGTTCGCGCCGCTCACCCTGCCCGGCCCCACGGGCGAGAGCAACATACTCAGCCTGCATGGGCGCGGCGTATTCATTTGTATTTCCCCGTGGAATTTTCCGTTGGCGATTTTCTTGGGCCAAGTCGCCGCAGCCCTCGCCGCCGGCAACACCGTACTCGCCAAGCCCGCCGAGCAAACGCCGCGCATCGCCCAAGCCGCCATCGATATGCTCCACGAGGCCGGTGTGCCGAAGGATGCGGTACAGCTTGTCCATGGTAGTGGGCGTATGGTCGGCGATACGCTCGTTGCCGATGCGCGCATTGCTGGCGTCTGTTTTACCGGCTCGACCGCAGTCGCCAAAACCATCCAGCAAACGCTGGCTAGCAAGGACGGCCCCATCGTGCCTTTCATCGCCGAAACGGGTGGGCTCAACGTGATGATCATCGACTCCTCCGCCCTGCTCGAACAGGCGGTGGACGACATCCTTACCAGCGCCTTCGGTTCCGCCGGACAACGTTGCTCGGCGGCGCGCGTGGTGATGGTACAGCAGGATGTAGCACCTGCGTTCCGCGAGCTACTCACCGGCGCGATGGACGAGCTTCGCATCGGCCCCGCGCACAATATCACAACGGATGTATCACCCGTCATCGATGCAGGGGCCCGCGAAGGATTAATGGCGCATGCAGAAGCCACCAAAAAAATCGCGCGCTGGTGGCATGCCGCGCCACTAAGCGATGCGGTTGCCAAGGGCGATACGTATGTCGCGCCGCACGTCTTCGGTCTCGATTCGCTCGACCAGTTGAAAGAAGAACAATTCGGCCCCATCCTGCATTTCTTCACCTACAAGGCGAAGGAACTACCGAAAGTCATCGAGCAGATTCACGCGACCGGCTATGGCCTCACATTCGGCCTGCAAACCCGCCTGCGCTCGACGATGGATGAAGTACTCGCCGCCATTCATGTCGGCAACCGCTATGTGAATCGCAGCATGATCGGCGCGGTGGTCGGTGTGCAGCCATTTGGCGGTGAGGGGCTATCGGGCACCGGACCCAAAGCAGGCGGGCCCTATTACCTGTTGCGTTTCGCCGCCGAACGCACCACCACCATCAACACCGCTGCTATAGGCGGCAATGTGGAGTTGTTGAGTTAGGAAATTCTATTTCTCTAGGCTGGCATTTTTTCTTGGCATTCCCGCAATCTCGTATTTAGCGAGATTACCAAGTTGGGCGGCACTGACTGGATCGATAGATTGCTGCTCGCCAACCTTAATCGCAAGCTGAAATGCCTTATCGACCTTCGATGGCAAATCTTTGGTTTCTATATTTTTCCCATCGACAATTGCCGACATTACATTACCTATTTTTGGCTTTGCCGTATAACGATGTTGGACGCCAAAGCGAAGTTCTACATCGGCCTCGTACTTTCCATCACCGTCCTCATCAAATTGAATATGAATTTCTCTGTAACTACAAGGCCCCAGAAGGGTGTATTTTGTGTTGGTGAAATGCACTTTGCCTTCACCGGCAGTATCCTTTGCTATTGCCTCACCTTCGTGTTTTATCCACCGCCCCGTAGGAATTTCCCATCCCAATCCCAATAGATTAATAACAGGATATGTCGTCGTAAGTGTTCCATCCGCTTCGCTCATAGTTGCCCCCATATCAATGACAGCCAGAGTGTAACACATATGAGGGTTTTTGATTGTGAAGATTGTGTGACATTTTTTATCCCTTTGAAATTGCTAAAAACATCGCCTATAACCATCCCATGAACAAAACCCAACTCATCGATAAAATGGCCGTGGCGATTCGCTCGGCGGATAACACCTACTTCAACGAGAACTACACCAAGCAGGCATCGGCCGCGTGGGAGGCGCTGGAGAAAGCGGGCTACACGGTGATTCCCAAAGATTACCCCAAAGACATCTGGGAAAAGGCGGCGGATAAAATGCTCACCGGCAACCTCAAGCCGGTCGAGCATGTGAAAGATGTCTACGAAACCGTCCTCAAACTCGCCGCCAAAGGCTAGACAGCGGCACTGCCTCTGAAGGGCGCGTCGCGTAGCCGCGATGGCTGCGGCGAGCCGGAGGCCGAAGGCCGAACGAGGGGGAGCGGTAGCGGGGGCGTCTTCGCCCCCTGTGCGCCGAAGGCGCCAAACTAATGCTGCTCCGCCTGCGGATGGGCCGCCTGATACGCATCGAGCAGGCGCGTCACATCGACATGCGTATAGCGCTGGGTGGTAGATAAGCTGGAGTGTCCGAGCAATTCCTGAATATCGCGCAATTCCGCCCCGTTCGATAACAGGTGCGTGGCGAAGGCGTGGCGCAGCGCATGCGGCGTCAAACTCTCCGGCAATCCCATGGCGCGACGCATTTTCTGTACGGTACGCTGGAACACCGCCGCCTGCAGTTTTTTCCCCCGTGCGCCGAGGAACAGGGGCTTGTCATTCTGAGACGAATCTTGAGATCCTTCGCTACGCTCAGCATGGCGGCGATGATGATGCGGGCAGCGCAACAGATATTCATTCAGCGCCTTTTTCACGACATTGAGCAGCGGCACCTGCCGCTCCTTGCCGCCCTTGCCCAGAATGCGCAGATGGTCGCCCGCAATATCATCCACCGTGAGATTAAGCGCCTCGCTGATGCGCAATCCCGCACCATACAATAAGGTGGCGATGGCGTGGTCGCGCGCACCAATCCAACTATCGCCATCACCCTCGCCCAGCGATTGAAGTGCTGCGTCTGTTTGCGCTTCGTTGGGGGCTCGTGGCAGGGGTTTGTCGAGCTTCGGCCCCGTCATCTGAAGTGCTGCAACATTATGAATCCCCGCATTTTGATTCAGGTAGCGGAAGAAACTGCGGATGGCCGACAGTGCCCGCGCGTTCGACGTTTTGGCGTAGGTCTGCGCGCGATGGGCCATCCATGCCCTGAGATCGCGCTCCTCAACGCTGCGCAACGCCACCTTGTCGATGGTGGCGCCGAGATGCGTATGCATAAAGGCCAGAAAACCTGATATATCGTGCGTATAGGCGGTAACACTGTGCGACGAAGCGCGCTTCACCTGACTCATTTCCACGAGAAAGCCTCGCACGTAGCGCTGCACGTCGGCAGTGAGCGGTGCTGTTTCACTCGCTTTCATACATGCGTCATCCTCGCGCTTGTTGCGAGGATCCACCTGTCCGCCGAAGCCTTGGCGAAGGCGGATGGATTCTCGTGACGAGCACGAGAATGACGGTGGCTGGGGATTTGCATATTAAACCTTGGGATCGATGAGGTCGCCCTGACGCAGGCAATTATCAAGCACGATACTCATCACCTCGCCAAGGAAGCTCAAGAACTCACCGCCCTGATGCTGGTTGAAACGGTCCGCATGGCGTACACCGAATGCAAGAATCGCCGGGCGTTTAATGTCGGATAACTCGAGTCGCACGAAAGCACAGGAACGCACCAGGTTCGAGCACTCGGCGAAAATCATTTCAAAGCCGATGGGCGGCTGGGTTTGCGTGTCGGGAATCAACCGCACATCCTCGCCAAGCAGCGCCGCCTGGGCCGTGCCGTTGGGCACGAAGCAGATGCCGGAATAGTTGTTCTCGTTATAATAGGTGTCGTATAGGCCCGCGGCGTCGGACTCCATGGCCAGGCGCACCACATCCACATCGAACCAGTGGATGAGGTCGGTCGAGAGAATTTCGAGCAGCTCCTCCAGCGTGCGCGCACGGATGACGGAAAGCACCGCCTGCTGCACCTGCTGCTGCACCGACATATTATCCCGCGCCGAGGAAATCAGCCCGTTGAAGCGGTCCTTCATTTTGCGCATACCGGAGCGCAAATGGTCGATGGCGTAATACTGGAAATCAATCACGCCGCGCCCGTGTTTCTGCTCAGGCGGCGTCAACACCTCGAACAATTCAGGGTGCTGGGCGAGGAAATCGGGGTGGCTGCGCAGAAACTCTATGACCAGTTTCTTGGTCATTTCGGCGCTTAATATGTCGGTCTGGGGGGCTGTGTTCATACGATAAACGTAGCAGAAAAACCTGCCACACTCACGGCGATTTCTAGGGTTTTTTTATATAAGTGTGTTTTTTATCAATGTGATGCATTAGTAACGCTGTTAAGCGACACGCGCAGCGCGTATAGTTAAAGAAGCTATTGTATCCACATGTCATCTGTATTATACTGTGGATAAGGCTGGTGACTGCGTAGCGGGCGCCAGCCGCTTTTATTTGGGCAGAACAACCAGACCAAATCCTTTGTGGTTACCCCACGCATCGCACCTGAATTTATCCCTAATCACCTTGAAATCTTCCCTCTCACGCTTGCCGATAACGTGCCTGCCTATCGGGGAAACGACCAAGTCTGCCAATTGCAGGCCCGCGATGTTCTCTTTCTTGTTTCGTAAAGACAGTCCGCGAATTCGCTTTTTAACGTCTTGCGCGCGCAGGTAGCGCGTTCCCTGTATTTTCAAATTCAACCACGAAAGTTCTAATTGTTGATTCAACGTATCGTCCCTTTCTTCAGCCACAATCATCCCTCCTGCGGCGGTTACATCAAATCCAAATCTCTCGACTAAAATGTCCAGGCTGAGCATGTAGGGATCAAGAGCCGCCAGCCCGTACCGAGCCAAATGCTGGTCTTTTTTAATCGCGCAAGCAACCACCGTGTATTTAAGTTGCCGCATCAATCGATTCAATTCTTCGTAAAAGAACTGACGAAATTGCGTATCCTTTAAAGACTCAAAAGCATTTTTGTTTCTGGTAATTTCCGCCGTGTGTAGAATGATTTCCGTAGTGCCGAAGACTTTTGTTTTAAAAGCGTTCATGTGGTGGACGAGTTCACCTTCGGCATAGGCTTTATCGAGGATGACGCCACCAAGCACAAACACCGGATACTCTGGATCAATCTTTGAAAGGTTGTGATCTCCGGACTCATCGAGAAATAAAATTTTCATTTTAAACTCGTAAAAATAAAGGAGGCCATATCGTCAGCGCAACCCAAACCAGCTTAAATGCGGGAAAATATAGAGAATGGCGATGACGGCGACCGGCATGCCGAGATGGAGTGCGATGCGGTCCCAGGCTTTATCACCGGAAATAATCGTCACCGGCAGGCTGATGAGCGGAATGGCGAGTGAGGCCAGCAGCAGCTTCACCGTCTCCCAGAAAAACCCGAACTGGTAGAGATAGGCACCCGCCGTCGCCAGCCAGACGATATTCATGAACATGCCAAGCTGGGCGCAGAAATTGAGGTAAGCGCTCGATTTAGCCTTCGGCTTCACCGCCCGGCTGAAATGGAATATCGCCGCGAATAATACCCACACCGCGAATACGAGTTTCAAATCAACACCGAAAATTCCATCTAACCAAGCAATCATAATTTCTGCCCCGTTGCTGCCCAGTCCTTCAGGAAGGCCTCTAACCCCCTGTCGGTGAGCGGGTGGTTGACCAGTGCTTTCAGCACATTCGCCGGGGCCGTCGCCACATGCGCGCCGATTTTCGCCGCCTCTAAAATATGCACCGGATGACGCACACTCGCCACCAGCACTTCCGTTTTGAAATCATAGTTCTTATAGATCGTCACGATATCGCGGATGAGCTGCATCCCGTCCTGCCCGATATCATCGAGCCGTCCCACGAAGGGCGAAATAAATGTCGCACCCGCTTTGGCAGCGAGCAGTGCCTGATTGGCCGAGAAGCACAGGGTGACATTTACCATCGTGCCTCTGGAGGTAAAATATTTGCAGGCCTTCAAACCATCGAGCGTCAACGGCACTTTAATGGTGACGTTTTTGGCGATTTTAGCGAGGTCTTCGCCTTGCTTCACCATCCCGTCGAAATCGGTGGCGATGACTTCCGCCGAAACCGGGCCTTTCACAATGGCGCAAATTTCTTTAATGGTTTCCTTGAAATCCCGGCCGGATTTCTTGATAAGGCTGGGGTTGGTCGTCACCCCGTCGAGCAAACCCGTTGCGGCCAGGTCTTTTATTTCGTTAACATCGGCGGTATCAACAAAGAACTTCATGGTAAAACCTCGTCATCCTCGGGCTCGTCCCGAGGATCCATCTGGATTCTCGCGACAAGCGCGAGAATGACGGCTAGGAACAAGCGTTATGAAGAATTCTTCTAGAATGCCATCACCCATTCCGCAAGCCGACTTTCGGGTCGCCATATTATTGCCGACGGCGGTGGATAAACCCTTCACCTATCTGGCGCCTTATGCACTTCAAGCGGGCACGCTGGTCGCGACCAAACTCATGGGGCGCAAGCTCGTTGGTTGCGTGTGGGACGATCCGGCAGAAGATGTGCCACTCAACAAACTCAAACCCATCGACGCCGTACTGGATTTCCCTCCCCTCTCCGCCGCCTATCGCCACTG
>JANNSK010000005.1:0-4201 GCA_031402515.1 Alphaproteobacteria bacterium
TTTTCGACTTCGACCAGCCCATTCGCGGCGAGGGTTTTGCCGGAGGAGACAAGGTCGACAATGCGTTGCGACAGGCCGATCGCAGGGGCAAGCTCCATCGCCCCGTTGAGCTTGATACATTCGGCCTGCACGCCGCGCGCGGCGAAATGTTTAGCCGTCAGCGTGGGATATTTGGTGGCGATGCGGATATGTGTCCAGCGTTTTGGATCGTCACCTGCCGCAAGATTTTTCGGCTCGGCGACGGAGAGCCTGCACTTGCCGATGCCAAGATCGAGCGGCGCGTAAAGGTCAGCATAGGAGAATTCCTCGATGACATCTGCTCCGCAAATGCCGATTTGTGCCGCACCGTAAGCGACGAACGTTGCCACGTCGAAGGCGCGCACGCGGATGATGCTGAGGTCTTTTATATTGGTGGAGAATTGCAGTGCGCGGTCGTCGTCATTGAAAAAAGATTTCTCAGGGATGATGCCGACCTTCTCCATGATGGGTTTGAGTTCATCATAGATGCGCCCCTTAGGGATGGCGATGGTCAGCGGTTGTGTGAGTGTAATGGGCATGGGGTTTATTTAGCAAGCCTAGAGCCTACAGCCTAGAGCTTTTAGCTGTTGGCTATCGGCTGTTGGCTTATAGCTAACGGATTCGCTTTATATCCGCCCCGCAAGCGCTGAGTTTCTCCTCCAAACGCTCATAACCGCGATCAAGATGGTAGATGCGGTTGACGATGGTCTCGCCCTCGGCAGCCAGCGCCGCGATGACAAGGGATACCGAGGCCCGAAGGTCGGTCGCCATCACCGGTGCACCTTTCAGTTTGCCCCCGCCGTTCACGACCGCGCAATGGCCGTGGATGGCGATATCCGCCCCCATGCGGATGAGTTCGGGAACATGCATGAAGCGGTTCTCAAAAATCGTCTCGCAGATGGTGGAAGTGCCCTTGGCGCGGATGAGCACCGCCATCAGCTGCGCCTGCATGTCGGTCGGGAAATCGGGATGCGGCGCGGTGGTGATGTCGTGCGGTTTGAGCGACCCGCCGCGATGCGAAACCTTGATTGAGTGCGCTGTGGTTTCAATCGTGATGCCAATCGCACGCAAACATTCGATCACTGCATCGAGCGTATCGGCGCGGGTGTCGAGCAACTCGAGTTCGCCGCCTGCCGCTGCCACCGCGCAAAGATAGGTGCCGGTTTCAATGCGATCGGGAATGACTCGGTACGATGTGCCTTTAAGTCCGCCGACACCTTTGATGGTGAGGGTGGATGTGCCGATGCCTTCGATATTGGCGCCCATGGCGACGAGCAAATGAGCGAGGTCGGCCACCTCCGGCTCGCGCGCGGCGTTATGGATGGTGGTGGTGCCGGAAGCGAGGGTGGCCGCCATCAGCGCATTCTCGGTAGCGCCGACGGAGATTTTGTCGAACGTTATTTCGCCGCCCTTGAGCCCGCCCTTGGGCGCGGTGGCGATGACATAGCCTTCCTCGAGTTGGATCGTGGCACCCAACGCTTCCATGGCGGAAAGATGCATGTCGACCGGCCGGGCGCCGATGGCGCAACCGCCGGGCAGTGAAACTTTCGCCTTGCCTTCGCGGGCGAGTATCGGTCCCAGCACGGTAACCGAAGCGCGCATGGTGCGTACCAAATCATACGGAGCGACGTTGCTCGAAATCGTCGCTGCATGCAGCGAAATCTCGCGGCTGTAATGGCCGGGCACGTCGTGTCCGACGCGGGTGGCGGACGAGGTGTCGCGCAGCGATAATGCCGAGCCGTGCTGCACCAGCAGCTTAGCCATGGTGGTGATGTCGGCCAAATACGGCACATTATCGAGTGTGACTTTCTCCGGTGTCAGCAGCGTGGCGCACATGAGCGGCAATGCCGCATTCTTGGCGCCGCCGATGGTGATTTTCCCCGAGAGCGGACGCCCGCCAATGATGCGGAGTTTGTCCATGAATTAGCGGCAGGTGACAAGTGGTAGGTGACAAGTAGAAAGAAGCAGCCTTCCTTCCACATGCCACATGCCACTTGTCACGACTTCAAGCACTTTTCTTCTCCACCTTCGGCAACGTCACGCCGGTCTGGCCCATATACTTGCCCTTGCGGTCACCATAGGAGATTTCGCACACGGAGTCCGCCTTGAGAAACAGGAACTGGCACGCGCCCTCGTTGGCGTAGATTTTGGCAGGCAGCGGCGTGGTGTTGGAAAATTCGAGCGTCACATGCCCTTCCCATTCGGGCTCGAGCGGCGTGACGTTGACAATAATGCCGCAACGCGCATAGGTCGATTTGCCAAGACAGATGACGAGTACGTCGCGCGGGATACGGAAATATTCCACCGTGCGTGCGAGCACGAACGAGTTGGGTGGCACAATGCAGACATCGGTTTTGCGATCGACAAAACTTTGCTGGGAAAAGTTCTTAGGGTCCACCGTTGCCGAATCGACATTGGTGAATATTTTGAATTCGTCGGCGACGCGGGCATCGTAGCCGTAGGAGGACAGGCCATAGGAAATAACGCCTTCGCGGTTCAAATTCTCCACGAATGGTTCGATCATTCTCTTGGTTTTCGCCTGCTCGCGAATCCAGTGGTCGGGCATGATGGACATAGGTCGGTTGCCAGTTGCTAGTTGCCGGTTGCTAGTGGTGATAAAGGAACTGTTATGGCTGGCAACTAGAAACTGGCAACCGGCAAGCACTTAGGCGCTCTCAAAAGCGGCTCTTGATGCAGGCGGCGATATCGGGCGTCTGGTCCATGCGCAGCTGGATGATACTGGCCCGCCCCGAAAGGTAACCGCTGGGATTGCCGGGATGGCGGTCCATGGGATCGGGCAGGGCAGCCGCCAGCAATGCCGCTTCGCGCTGGGTAAGCGCCGAGGCATGTTTGCCAAAGGCGCGTTTGGCAGCGAGCTCGACCCCGAATTGGCCGTCGCCCCATTGCGCGATATTGAGATAGACCTCAAGGATACGCCGTTTGGACCAGGCAAAATCGATCCAGAGCGCGAGTGGCGCCTCGAGCGCCTTGCGCAGCCAGTTGCGCCCGTTCCACAGAAACAGGTTCTTGGCGACCTGCATGGAAATCGTCGAAGCGCCGTGCAGCCTTCCGCCGCGCCCGTTCCGCTCAAACGATTTATCGACTGCCTGAAAGTCGATGCCATCATGCTGGCAGAAGCGGCCATCCTCGGCTGCCAGCGTCGCGGTCAGCATGGAAGGGGCGATGCGGGCGATGGGCACCCAGTCGCGCGCGATGCCACGGCCGGTCAGCAGGCTTTGCAGCATGATCGATGAAACGGGAGGAATAAAAGTGGCAATAAACGTGAGCGCAAAAGGCATAAGCACGACGGTGAGCAGGATACGGTCCACGATGTCACGGGTTTTCAACGGGCGAGGTTTCCGGGGTTTCATAGCGGCTTAAAGTCCACGGCCGCCGCTATCTTCGGTGCCGGCGAAACGGTTCCAACGCTCGTCCGCCATGCGCTTTTTATGGTCGATGCGGCTGCGAATCTCCTGCATGCGGGCGCTCCACACCGGCTGGCCATCCTGATTTTTCTTGGCGGCGCGGCGGCTGGAATCCCTCCCCGCTTCCTTGACTTCCTCCTCGCGTTCCTTCTCGAGATCGCGGCCTTTGGCGAGGGTCTCCTCCTGCTGGTTGATTTGCTGATAGCGCCGATTCTTCAGAATCTGGTGCAGCTTTTTATGTTTCTTATCCTCGTGGTGGCTCATTATGTAGCGCTCCCATCTCGCGCTCCTGCGCTCGCCATGGAGCAGTCCTTTGGACGCTCATGGCTGGCGAGGTCTGCTGACCTCGCTCGGGAACCATCCATACAGCCTTTACGCCGCGCCATATTGCGCTTAAGCGCCGTGGCGAGCTTGGTTTTCCGCGTGGTGCCTCTAGGTTTTTTGTTCATTCTCATAAGCATACCGGATTTCAGGCCGTGCGGGAATGACAATTTATTAGGGCTTGCCTGAGAGGGCGGCTTATGGCAGATGATGCGCCTCTTGCCACGCCGAAAGTCCGTGAAGGATGCAGGCGGGTCGTTTTGTGAGGGCTGCTGTAGCTCAGTGGTAGAGCACGTCATTGGTAATGACGGGGTCGGAAGTTCAATTCTTCTCAGCAGCACCACGCTTTGCCCTGACGGCTACGTGTGGCTAGGGCACGCGCTAGGCCGTTAGGCCAAGACATTAATATATTCATTATTTATCAATAGATTAAATGG
>JANNSK010000006.1:0-6593 GCA_031402515.1 Alphaproteobacteria bacterium
GTCACCTACGCCGCCGACTGGTCGGAATACCACCATACGGATGGCGGCTGGTACCATATGGATGCGCTGTGGGCGTCGGACGCTATCGATATGGTGGGGATCGATGCGTATTTTCCACTCAGCGATGCGGTGCAGGTCGACTACGATGTTGATCGCATCAAGGCGGGCTGGACCTCCGGCGAAGGCTACGATTTTTATTACACCGACCCCGAACGCACGACGACGGCGAGCTTAGACGCGCCTTATGCGTGGAAAAATATCGCCTGGTGGTGGAGCCATACGCACACCAATCCTGACGCATCGGTGACCGCATGGGTGCCGGAGAGCAAGCCGATTTGGTTTACCGAATACGGATTTGCCAGTGTCGATGGCTGCGCCAACGAGCCGAACGTGTTCGTTGATTCAAGTGCCAGTTCCAGTGCCTATCCACGTTTTTCGCGCGGACGGATTGATTTCATGGCGCAGCGGGTGGCGATTGCCGCCACCGAATCGCAATGGAGTGGCGATGCGATGGTTCCGCAGCGTTTCCTGTGGACGTGGGACGCGCGGCCGTTTCCCTATTGGCCGGATTTGCGCAGCGTGTGGGCGGACGGCGGCAATTGGGTGACGGGCCATTGGGTGCAAGGCAAGCTCGGTGCAAGTCATGTGGCGCCGGCGGTGGAACAGCTTGCGGTGCTGGCGGGGCTTAGCGCAGCGAGCATCGACACCTCGCGTCTGCAGATGATGCTCGACGGATTCGTGATTCACCAGCGCGTCTCGGCGCGGGCGGCGATTGAACAGCTGATGCAGGGATTTTTCTTCCATATCAAAGAAAGCGGCGAGGGGCTGGTGGCGCTGCCGCGTGATTCGGTCATCGCCGTAACGGCGGATGTGGTGGAATGCGCGCCGATGCAGGTGGCAGGCGGGCAGGAAGCGGCATACGAGATGGCGCGGTCGGAAGATCTCGTGCTGCCGGATAAAATCGAGGTGCAGTATCTCGACCGTTTGCAATCCTACGCGACGGTGGTCGAGGCCGCCTCGCGCGGCACGCAGGCGGTGACGGAAACCGAAACGCTGCGCTTGAGTCTGGTCATCGCCGACGCGCATGCGCGGGCGATTGCGGATAACCGATTGGCAGAACGCTGGGCTGAACGCAGTAGCATCACGCTGCAATTGCCGATGCGCTATGCGGCGCTCGAGGTGGGCGATTTGCTGGAATTTACCACGACGAACGCGACGCATCGCATTCGCGTGCGGCAGGTGCAGATTGGGCGTCCGGGCATGGTGCGTATCAAAGGCACGGTGGATATCGCCGAGACGTGGGACGGGTATTTGCCGCCGACGAATGGGAGTGATGGAAGTGTGATTGCGCCGCCGTCGGAAACGCAATTCGAGGTGCTCGATATTCCGGCATTCCCCAGCGATACGCAGGACGCGCTGACGCTTCGTTTCGCCGCTTGCGGGATTTCTACAGGCTGGACGGGGGCGACCATCCTGCGTGAGCTGGATACGGACGATGCCATCCTGACCAGCATCGACAAAGCGGCGGTGATGGGAACCTGCCTCACCGTGCTCGCTTCGGGCACATCCGATGTGTTCGACCGGGTGCATACGGTGGATGTGGTGCTGCTCGGTGCGGCGACGCTGACCAGCGCTAGTGAAATAAACGTGCTGAACGGGGCGAATGTGGCGTTGCTCGGCGATGAGCTGATTCAATTTGTAAATGCGGAAGCGTTGGGTGGTGGCGTGTATCGGTTGAGCGCATTGCTACGTGGTCGCCTCGGTACGGAACATGCGATGGGCAGTCATGTTGAGGGCGAACGGTTCGTGCTCATTGATAGCGCGATTGTGCCGCTGGTGGTGACGCCTTCGAATATCGGCCAGTCATGGACGTTGCGCGCCTCGACTTTCGGTACGTCGCTTGATGAGGGGACGGAACGCACGTTGACGGTGACCGGCGAGAGTTTGCGCCCATTGAGCCCGGTGCATCTCTCGGCGACGCTCGAAAGCAGTGGGGACATTACGATTCAATGGAAGCGGCGCGCACGCATCGATAGCGGCTGGCGGAACGAGGTGGATATTCCGCTGATGGAGCAGTCGGAAGCGTATGATGTGGAAGTACTCGATGGGGCGGATGTGGTGCGCACGGTGCGGGCTACCACCACGAAAACCGTCTATGCCTCCGCCGACATCACCACTGATTTCGGCAGCGCGCCCTCGACGCTTTCGCTGCGCATTTATCAAATTTCCTCACTCGCCGGTCGCGGAAATGTGGCGGATGAGACAGTGACGGTAGGGTAAATGCGTTATGTGAGTAGGGCACGGTGTTTGGGTTCCTCCCCCCTCTAGGGGGGAGGTTAGGAGGAGGGCGTTGTCCACTCGCTCCGAGTCTGAGTATGCGGAAACGCTGCCGCCCTCTCCCTATCCCTCCCCCTCAAGGGGGAGGGAAGAGCAAGCGGCATTGCCTCGACATTTACTTCCAATGCGTACACGTGGTTTTTTGGTGAGGGCATGCTTACAGGCTTCATCGGAATGACGTGCATGATAAAACCCAGCATTTTCCTATAAAATCAAACGCTAATGCTTTCTTAACCATTTCGGCGTATGATGGTCTGTATGCAAACAGATCTTCATCGCGAACAGCCGCTTAGCCAGCTTTTGCTCAACTGGTTGCCCTCGTGGGCGATGCGCAAACCTTCCACGAAAGTGGCGATGGTGCATCTTGAAACGCGCGACGTGTCGGGACGTCTCAAAATCAGCGCGGTGCAGCAGCTGGTGACGGCGCTGCGCATGCAAGGTATCGCCGAGGAAGACGAACATATGCTGAGCTCGCTTGAGTCGCTGGTGATGGCGGGCGAGATTCAGTTTCCCGATTTCATCGGCCGCGTGCAGAATCTTTTCCCGCGCATCCTCGACGATCTCGATGTGTCGTTGCGCATGAAAGTCGCTTCGTTGATGGTCTAGGGGTGGCTAAGCAGCTTTGCCTTCGCCGCGGCGAATTCGGCATCGGAGAGATGGCCGTCCGCTTTTAGCTTCGAGAGTTTTTCGAGTTCGACGACCCATTGCGGGGCGGCGGCGGGGTGTGCTGGCACGGATGTTGGCGACGCGGCTGCCTGCGTATTGCGTACGGAACCGGCGATATCGTGCACCATCTGGCGTTTGTAGCGATCCATCGCCTCCTGCACCGTGCGCACGAAGGGACCGACGGTTTGTTTCAGCACCATATTGACGTTCATCGACGAGGCGCCGTCCCACATGCGGATGGAGCCGAAAACGAGCCCGTAGCTGGAATCAATCGCCTGCACGCGGTCGAGGTTCATTTGCACCTGATGCAGGCCCCACAGGATGCCGCGATGCAGGAAAATCACCCGGTAAGTGGTGCAGACGAGTAGCCAGGTGCGGGTGTCGATATAGCCTGAGGTTAACCCAAGAATACGCTCGCCCGCCGTCATGATTTTCGGCAGGTGGCGGATCTCCTTGCGCGTATAGAAGATGTACCTGCTCTTCAGCGCTTTGATTTGGGCATCGACTTCTTGCTGCGTGATCATCCGGTGCTTTTAGCACTTTGTTGATTGCGACTCAATACACATTCTCCGTCGTCATTGTGCGCGAAGCAATCCCTTGAACTTGTCATGCCGTCTTCATGACGGCATCCGGACCCCGTCATGAAGACGGGGTGACAAGACTGAGGTTGTTTCACGATCGTGCAATGACGAACTCTCATTATTTCACCCTTATCCAAGGAGCTTTTATGACGATTACGCCGAATCTCGGCATCACGTTGCTCGCCCAGTCGCAGCAGCAGAAAGAAGTCACGGTGAATGAGGCGCTCTATCGTCTTGACGCCGTGCTCAATACCGCGGTGATCGATAAGGATCTTTCGACGCCTCCCGCCAGTCCGGCCGTGGGTGATGTGTATATCGTGGGTGCCACGCCGACGGGAGCGTGGGCGGGGCAACCACTTAAAGTCGCCTATTTCGACCAGACATGGCGATTCATCGCACCCAATGAAGGGCTCATGCTGTGGGTTGCCGACGAAGATACGCATTATGGCTATGATGGCGCGGCGTGGATTGCGCTTTCGACCAATATCACCGGCATGGATGCGGCAATATATGACCCGGCGAATGTCGCGCAGCAGCTGGTGGGAACGGCGGCGACGCAGACATTGACCAACAAAACCATCAACGGCAGCAGTAACACGATTAGCAATGTAAGCCTTACGACGGGCGTGACCGGCAACTTGCCGGTGACCAATCTCAATAGCGGCACGGCCGCCAGTGCTTCGACGTTCTGGCGCGGCGACGGCACATGGGCGGCGGTAGCGGGGACGGATACGAAGGAAATCATCAGCCTGACACCCTCGGCCAGCCAGAATGATTATGCAACGGGTGCGGCGGTATCAGCGGCGATGGTGACGGTGCTACGGATTAACCCTGCAAACAGCATCAAGATTAGCGGCATCAGCGCCACCAGTTTCGGTGATGGGAAAGTGCTGCGGATCGTCAACTCCGGAAGCCCGACGGCGGCGGCTTCGCGCCTGCTGATGCTCGAACGTGAAAGTGCGTCGTCCTCTGCCGCCAACCGGTTGCATTGGGCACCGGGGGGATTGCCCATGCTGCTGATGCCTGGCGACTGGGTGGAGTTCGAGTATGACACCACCCTGTCGCGCCATCGCTTCGTGAAAGGCAACCGGCCGTTCGATGCAATCTACGGGAATTTTGATCTGTTCGGCGATGCGGCGGGGTCGCTGGCACCATGGACGGGTGCGGCCACCGGCACTGGCGCTTCGGCGACGGCGCTAAGCTCCTCGTTTGGAAATAACGCGACCGAACGCGCGTTCGGCGCACAATTCTCGACGACGGGGACGACGGCAGCCGGGCGTGCCTATTGGAATAGCGTCAGCGAAGCCAACCTTGTCGGTGGCGGCGGTGCGCTGCTTTCGATGGCGCGGGTGATTGTCGATACCAACCTGTCGAACGGTACGGAGCGCTTCCAGATTCGCGTTGGCATGCATGACGGTTCACTCGGCACCGATGTCACCGACGGCATGTATTGGGAATATGACGATGCAACCTCGACCGACTGGCGCAGCTGCACGGCGAACAACGCGACGCGCACAAAAAATACCGTCAGCGGATTTACCGTGTCGACATCGGTATTCCATACGCTCGGCGTATTCATGAATGCCGACGGCACGAACGTGGATTTCTTTTACATGACGGGCGGCGATGCGGTGACGATTGCCGCCACCAATCACACCACCAACATCCCGACCGGAACCACGCGCGTGTTTGGTGTTTCCTCCGGCATCAACAAGACGGTGGGGACGACGGCGCGCGCGATGTATGCGGATTGGATGGGGCATCGTCAGCAAGTCAAGCGCGGCGCGTAGGGGTGGCATGGAAGAACAGCAGAATGCACTCAGGATTGCGGTGATCGAGGAGCAGATCAGCGGGCTGCGCGAGCAACAGCGGGCGCACAACTCATCGACGCAATCGCGCTTCGACCGCGTGGAGCAGAAGCTCGATGAACTGACCGCCGTCATCAATCGTGGCAAGGGAGCGTATACGGCGTCGCTGGTGCTGGCGGGCTTGATCGGTGGGTTTTTACTCAAAATCATCGGCGCGATGGCCGGGTATTTTAGCAATCGATGATGCGATGAATGGATGACCGATGGTTCGAATGCCCTCACCCAAAATTCGCTAAGGGGCGAATTTTGACCTCTCCCAAGGGAGAGGGGTATCCGCTGGCGCGGATTGGAAGGAAGAAGCAAATGCAGGCCGCTTGCTTACCTCTCCCTTGGGAGAGGTCAAAATTGCGGAGCAATTTTGGGTGAGGGCAACCTGACATGCTTCACGAATTATCTACCATCTCATTATGTGAGGAATATTATGATCGCACTGTTAAGTACGCTCGTTGGGTTCATCTCCAGCGCGGCGCCGGAATTTATCCGCATGTTCACGGATAGCCGGGATCGCTCCCACGAAATCGCCCTGCTCAAATTGCAGATGGCGTATGAGGAGAAAAACCTTGGGCGGGAACGCGCGGCGCGGCTGGAGGAAATCCAGTTGGCGGCGGCAACGCGCGAAAGTGAATTGCTCAATGCGCGGCCCGGCACGGCAGCGAATGTGACGGGGATTCATTGGGTGGATGCGCTGGCAGGCTCGGTGCGGCCGGTGCTGACTTACGCGTTTTTTCTGCTCTATTTTCTGGTGAAATGCGGCCAGTATCACGTGATGATGTCGCCCGCGCTGCCATGGCTTTCGTCGATGAGCGCGGCAGAAGCGCTGGTGAGTTTGTGGACGGAGGAAGATATCGCCATTTTCTCCGCCGTCATCGGATTCTGGTTCGGTAATCGGACGATGCTGAAGGCGCGGGCTAGTCGCTAGTGCTAGTCGCTAGTGCTAGGGATGCCCTCACCCAAAATTCGTAAGGGCGAATTTTGACCTCTCCCAAGGGAGAGGTGTATCCGCTCATGCGGATTGGCAGAAAGAACGGAGACCGCGTCACTTGCTTACCTCTCCCTTGGGAGAGGTCGAAATCGCAACGCGATTTCGGGTGAGGGCAAACGGGCCACAATCAAGCATTTACAATCACAAGAGACAAGCACT
>JANNSK010000007.1:0-6182 GCA_031402515.1 Alphaproteobacteria bacterium
ACCCTCGCCCCCAAAGGCGCGGTGCTTTCGCTCGCCGCCCTGCCGCTGGCGGACAAAACCCCGCGCAAACCGTTCGCGCCGCCGGAATATAAGGTGAACCTGCCCACGCTTACGCCAGCGCAAAGCGAAGCCGCGTCACTCATCGGAAAAGACAATACGCCGCTGCTTCTGGATGGAGTAACAGGCTCCGGAAAAACCGAGGTGTACTTTCATGCGATTGCCGAAGCACTGAAATCCACCAAACAAATTCTTATATTATTACCCGAGATCGCCCTCACCCATCAATGGATGGAACGCTTCACCAAAACCTTCGGTGCGGCGCCCACCGTCTGGCATTCCGGCCAGTCGCCCGCCGCCCGCACCCGCGCCTGGCAGGCCATTGTGCGCGGCGAGGCGAAAGTCGTCGTCGGCGCCCGCTCGGCGTTATTTTTACCGTTCAAAAACCTCTCGCTCATTATCGTCGATGAGGAGCACGACCCCACCTACAAACAAGATGATGGCGTTTTGTATCATGCGCGTGACATGGCGGTGGCGCGGGCGAAGTTCGAGAACATCCCCATTGTGCTCGCCTCCGCCACGCCCTCGCTCGAAACACTGCATAACGTATCGGAAGGCCGCTATCGCAGTTTCCATTTGCCCGAGCGGTTCGGCGCGGCGGGGATGCCCACCGTTCGTTTAATCGACATGCTGCAGACACCGCCCGAGCGCGGCGAATTTCTGTCGCCGGCAGTGAAAGAAAAACTCCTCGCCACGCTCGCCGCCGGTCAGCAGACGCTTTTATTTTTGAACCGCCGTGGCTATGCGCCGCTGTTATTATGTCGTGGCTGCGGCCACCGATTCCAGTGCGGCCATTGCTCAGCATGGCTGGTTGTACATGGGAAAAGCGTGACAAGTGACAAGTGGCAAGTGACAAGTAAAGGCGCCTCATCACCTGCCACACTCCACTGCCACCATTGCGGCCATCACGAACCGATTCCCGACCAGTGCCCCAAATGCGAAGCACCACAAGAAAAACTCGCCGCATGTGGCCCGGGTGTCGAAAGAATCGCCGAGGAAGCCCGCGCGCTCGTTCCCGATGCGCGGCTGGCTATCTTGAGCTCTGATGAAACTGTTGCCTCAGAAACTTGGGCCGAAATCGAAAAGGGCGAGGTCGATATTCTTGTGGGAACCCAGATGGCAGCCAAAGGCCACCATTTCCCCAACCTCACCTTGGTCGCGGTAGTCGATGCGGATATCGGGCTGGACGGCGCCGATTTGCGTACCTCGGAGCGCACCTTCCAGTTACTCCACCAACTCGGCGGCAGGGCGGGCCGCGCCGAGGCGGCAGGCGAAGTATTTATCCAGACTTTCCAACCTTCCCACCCCGTCATGCAGGCCCTCTGTGCCAATGACCGCGACCGCATCATGACCCTTGAAATGCTGGCGCGCAAAGCGGGTAATTGGCCACCTTTCGGGCAGCTTGCCGCTATTTTACTCGATGGCGCCGAGGAAGCAAAAGTCCGTCGTGCCGGACAGTCGCTGGCCCAATCGGCGCCGGACGATGCGCGTCTCACCGTACTCGGCCCCGCCCCTGCCCCGCTTTCAAAGCTGCGCGACCAATACCGTTACCGACTACTCATCAAGGCCAAAAAAGGGATTCATTTACAACGCACTTTGAAAGCATGGCTCGCCGGCAAAAAATTCTCCGGCGTGCGCATCAAGGTGGATGTGAATCCGTATTATTTTCAATAGTGGCAAGTGACAGGTGAGGCTGATTTCCTGCCACCTGCCACTTGTCACCTGTCACCCTAAAAAACACTTGCAAGCCGGACTTTGCCTGCTAGATTCCGCGCGCGCAAATTAAGGGATTCATGTGACCACTTCACGCACTGACGCACTTGCCATCGCCAGCCGCTACGCTGCGGCGATTTTCGCGCTTAGCGAGGAGGCGAATAAGAGCGACACCGTCGCCGAAGAATTAACTGCACTCGGCCAAGCGGTTGCCGCCAGCGAGGCGCTGGATTCCTTCCTCAAAAACCCGCTGGTCGGCCGCGACGCCAAATCTGCCGCCCTGCTCGAACTCGCCGCCAAAGGCCACACACTCACCAAACAGGCTTTGGCGACGATCGCCGATCAAGGCCGCGCCGAACTGTTGCCCACGATCGCCGAGACCTTCGCCAAACTGGTGGCCGAAGCGAAGGGTGAACTCACCGCCGAAGTGACCAGCGCCCGCCCGCTCAGTGCGGCAGTCGAAAAACAAATCGCCGACAGCTTAAAAAAAGCCACCGGCAAGCCCGTACAAATGACCATGAAAGAAGACGCAACCGTATTGGGCGGGGTGAAAATCCAGCTCGGTTCGCAGTTGCTTGATGCCACCTTGGCGGGCGCACTCGATACGATGCGCACGCGCCTGCTTACCACGACCAACTAGAGGAAATGACCATGGAAATCCGCCCTTCAGAAATCTCGGACATCTTGAAAAAACACATCGCCGGCGTGAGTTCGGAAGCCGAACTTTCCGAGGTCGGCCGCGTGGTTTCCGTCGGTGACGGAATCGCTACCATCTATGGTTTGGAAAACGTCCAGGCCGGCGAGATGGTCGAGTTCGACGGCGGCATCAAAGGCATGGCGCTCAACCTCTCCACCGATTCCGTCGGCGTGGTCATTTTCGGCGATGACAGAACCATCAAAGAGGGCGCGCTGGTTAAGCGTACCGAAACCATCGTCGATGTTCCCGTAGGACCCGAATTGCTTGGCCGCGTGGTCGATGCGCTCGGCAACCCGATCGATGGCAAAGGCCCCATCAAAACCAAAGAACGCAGCCGCGTGGAATCGAAAGCCCCCGGCATCGTTTACCGCAAATCGGTGCATGAACCGGTACAGACCGGCATCAAATCCATCGACGCCCTCATCCCGATTGGCCGTGGCCAGCGCGAGCTGATCATCGGCGACCGTCAGACCGGCAAAACCGCTATCGCGATTGACACCATCCTCAACCAGAAAACCATCAACGAGGGCACGGACGAGTCGAAAAAGCTCTATTGCGTTTACGTCGCCATCGGCCAGAAACGCTCGACCGTGGCGCAAGTGGTGAAGAAGCTGGAGGAAACCGGCGCAATGAAATACACCATCGTCGTCGCCGCTTCAGCCTCCGAGCCCGCGCCGCTGCAATATATCGCACCCTATACCGGCTGCGCGATGGGCGAATGGTTCCGTGATAACGGCAAACACGCGCTGATCATTTATGATGATTTGTCCAAACAAGCCGTGGCTTACCGCCAGATGTCGCTGCTGCTGCGTAGACCTCCGGGACGCGAAGCCTACCCCGGCGACGTGTTTTATGTTCACAGCCGCCTGCTCGAGCGCGCCGCTAAAATGTCGGATGAGAAAGGCGCTGGCTCACTCACCGCCCTGCCCATCATCGAAACCCAGGCGGGCGACGTGTCAGCCTACATCCCGACCAACGTGATCTCGATCACCGACGGGCAAATCTTCCTTGAGACCGAACTCTTCTATAAAGGCGTGCGCCCTGCGGTAAACGTGGGCTTGTCAGTGTCGCGTGTAGGTTCGGCGGCGCAGGTGAAGGCGATGAAACAGGTCGCGGGCTCGATTAAACTTGAGCTCGCCCAGTTCCGCGAAATGGAAGCCTTCGCCCAGTTCGGCTCGGACCTCGATGCCTCGACCCAACAACTTCTCGGCCGCGGTCAACGCCTGACCGAGCTGCTGAAGCAGGGCCAATACGCGCCGCTGCAAATGGAAGAGCAAGTCTGCGTGATTTACGCCGGGGTGAAAGGCCATCTCGATGACCTGCCGGTTAACCTCGTCGGTAAATTCGAGACTGAGTTGCTGCGCGACCTGCGCAGTAAAAAAACGCTGCTCGCTACCATCCGCAAGGAAGAAAAGCTGACGGATGCCAGCGAATCATCGCTCAAAGACGCGATTGCCGCGGTCAAGAAGAGGATTGCTTGATAGAATCAAGATGAAAAGAATCAAGATGAAACGAGAAAAAGAATCAAGAAATGGCTGAAATCGTTCAGATGAAATTTATTGCCAAGGCGAAAGAGCTAAGAGTTTATCAGCTCGCGTTTTCGCTCGCGCTTGAAGTTCATCAAGTGTCGCTAGGTTTTCCTAAAACTGAACAATATGCATTGGCAGATCAGGTGCGCCGCAGCTCCAAGTCTATTTGCGCCAATTTGGCCGAGGGATTTGATCGTCAGCAGTATTCAAAACCAGAATTCAGACGATTTCTGATGATGGCCTCATCGTCTGCTGCAGAAGTCATTACATGGTTGGATTTTGCTATCGCTTTAAAATATATTACCAACGAACAGCACGAGAAGTGGGCAACTGAATGCGATCAGATTTGCAAAATGCTCCACAAGCTCAGGCTCAAAGTTGATCCATCCTGATTCTTTTCATCCTGATTCGAGATTCCAAATGCCGTCATTGAAAGATTTAAAGGTGAGAATAAAAAGCGTGAAGTCCACGCAGAAGATCACGCGGGCGATGAAAATGGTGGCCGCATCCAAGCTGCGCCGGGCGCGCGAGGCGGCGGAAGCGTCGCGTCCATACGCGCAGGCGATGGAGAGCATGGTCGCCCGTCTGGCCAAGGGCTATGTCGGGCAGGATAATGCGCCCAAACTGCTCGCGGGCACCGGCAAGAATACCAACCATCTCGTGATCGTCGCCACTGCCGATCGGGGTTTATGCGGCGCGTTCAATTCCTCCATCACCCGCGCCGCGCGCAAACATATCCGTGATCTTGAAGCTTCCGGCAAAACCGTGCGCATCTATTATGTCGGCCGCAAAGGGCGCGACTTGCTGGGCTCGGATTATAAACGCTATATCGGCGGTGGCAAAACCGACATCGCCAAAAAAACCGTCGCCTATGAAACCGCTGAAGCCATCGCCGGGGAAGTGTTCGACGTGGTCGAGCGCGAGCATATCGATGTCGTCACCATCATCTACAACCACTTCAAATCTGCCATCCAGCAAGTGGTGACGCTCCAGCAGCTGATGCCATTAGTGGTTGTTAGTTCTTCGTTGTTGGTTGCTGGTGAGGAACCCAACAACCAACAACCAACAACCAGCAACCAGCCTTATGAATACGAACCCGAAGAAGAAGCCATCCTCGCCGATTTACTGCCGCGCAATTTCGCCATGCAGATTTTCAAAAGCCTGCTGGAATCCGCCGCATCCGAGCAGGGCGCGCGCATGAGCGCCATGGAAAACGCTACCAAAAACGCCGGTGAAATGATCAAGAAACTCACCTTGCGCTACAACCGCACACGTCAAGCCAACATCACCAAGGAACTCATCGAAATTATTTCCGGCGCGGAAGCGCTCTAACCTGGAGGAGACCATCATGGCTAAGAAAGAATCGACCAAAGCAGCAACGGCATCGCAAACCGCGCAAGCGGCAACGGCAGGTCAGCCTGCGCAAAAGAAAATAAACTTCCTCACCCTCAAACATTGGGCGACGGGCACCATCAACCAAACGGGCGAGCCGTTGCTGATGATCGAATCGATGGAAGGCCCGCATATCGGCGTCCGACTTTCCGGCCAGAGCGCGATCGATATGGCCAAGGCATTGCTCGCCCTCGGCGAGAAGCAAATCGAAACCACCGGCAAAGCAAACTAATCAGGACATTTCAGGAGTAAAATATGGCAGCCCCCAAGAAAACGAAACCCACTAAAACAACCGGCGCAGCTTCAGTCGGCATCGTTAGCCAGGTCATCGGCCCCGTGGTCGACGTCACCTTCGGCGGCGGCGATTTGCCTGCGATTCTAAACGCGATTGAAACCGACATCGATGGCCGCCGTCTGGTGCTCGAAGTGGCGCAGCATTTGGGCGAAAACGCCGTGCGCACCATCGCCATGGATTCGACCGACGGCCTCGTGCGCGGTCAGGAAGTGCGCGATACCGGCGCACCGATTACCGTGCCGGTTGGGCCGGAAACGCTCGGCCGCATCATCAACGTCATCGGCGAGCCGATCGACGAGCTTGGCCCGGTCAAAACCAAATCCAAATCACCCATTCACGCCGAAGCCCCGGCATTCATCGACCAATCGACCGAAGACGAAGTGCTCGAGACCGGCATTAAAGTCATCGACCTCCTTACCCAGTCCGCCATGTGGCTGGTCCCGAGCAACGCCGCCGTCCGGCGAATCATGTCGTCAAAGTCGATAACCCCGCGCTCGTG
>JANNSK010000008.1:0-75725 GCA_031402515.1 Alphaproteobacteria bacterium
TGCCTGTCGCACCGGAGGGCGTGGATCACTACGATCACCTCTACCATACGTTCCTCAATCCGATCCTGTGGTTCTTCGTCGGCTGGGCGCTAGGCGAACTGCGCCAACGCCATATCCGCGAGCGCAACCGACTGACCAAGGAGCTTGAGGATGCGCAAGCGCGTGAGGAGCTAATTTCGGATTCCTACAAGTTCGTCAAGAATCGCAAGGAGTCACTTGAGGTGCAGGTCTCCGGCCAACTCGCTTCCGCGATCGAAGCCTACCGCGCCGCCAAAGCGGTCGAAACGCTTGATCCAAAAGCGGTTATGCTGGGCGTTGAGCAGCTGGTGAAGTCGGTATTGGGGCCGCAGAAATTCTCAGTGTTTATCCTGAACGATAACAAACTCACCGCAACCATTCTCCATGGCTGGGGCGGCTCAGACAATTTTCAGCGCGAGATCGATTCCTTCAGCCCACTCTATCAAGCGGTAGTCGGTAATCAGGAAACGCTGGTCGTCGCCAACGAAGACCACGAACGCGCGCTCGATGCGCAGGGCGTCCTTGCTGGGCCGATTGTCGAGGTGGGCAGCGGTCGTGTCATCGGTATGCTCAAGGTCGAGCAGATGGATTTCGTGTCATTATCGCTGTCGACGGTCGAGACCTTCCGCGCATTAAGTGAATGGATCGGCACCGCGCTGATCAACGCCCGCAACTACCAGACGGTGAAATCCGAGTCGGTAGTCAATCCCGAGCGCGGCATGATGACCTTCAGCTACTTCAATCGTCAGAGCGATTACCTTGCCAAGCTGGCCAAGCGCGTCGGCTTCGATTTGTCGATGGTCGTGATCAAGCTCAACAATGCCAAGAGCTATAATGACGTCGATCGTGTCACCATCGCCCGCCAAATCGGCGAGTCGGTGAAGGGCGCACTGCGTTCGATCGACCTTGCCTTCGACTACCAGACCGACGGTGAGGAATATTCCGTGCTGCTGCCCGCCACCACCCAGACCGGCGCCAATATCGTACGTGACAAAATCGCCAAGGACATCGAAAAGCATCTGCGCGGCAAACGCGATGCTGGCTTCAGCTACATCGTACAGGCACTTCATGAAGCCAAGTAGCGCAGCGCTCGCAGTCGAGAAAGTTGACTACTATCAGGTGGTCGAGGATATCCTTGCGCCCGAAGATGTACACGACATACATATGATCACCGAAGCCTCAGCGACTAACGGGCTATTCGTAGTGCTCGCGATCATTGTCAGCTTGTTGCACGCATTCAATCTCTACCTGTTCCTCGGCACCAGCATGTGGCCGATGATTCCGATCCTTATCCATATCGTGATCTCGATCGTCACCGGGATGATTACCTACGCGCAATATAAAAAGGGCATGGATGTGCACCACCTCTCCATGCTTTCTATTACCTCAGCGGTCACCGGGATTTTTGGCGCGGTAGGATCGATACTGGGCTTCCTGGTGACGCTGATGTTCCGCCAGCGCGCCTTTCATTTCAAGGACTGGTACGAGACGATTTTTCCCACCGATCCGATTTCCGATCCGCAAAAAATCCACGACGACATCGTCGAAGGCATCGACGAAAATCCAAGCCATTACGGCGTGATGCCCTTCCTCGATGTCATGCGCTTAGGCTCGGAAAACCAGAAGCGCCGAGCGCTGGCGAAAATGACCTCACGCTTCTCGCCGCGCTTCTCCGGCGCCTTCCGCGCCGCGCTTGCCGATAATAGCAACACCATCCGCGTGCAGGCGGCAACCGCTATTGCCAAAGTCGAGCGGGATTTCATGACCAAACTTTCCCGCATCGAAATGGCCCGTGCCAAGGAACCAAAGAACGCACACCTCACCATGGCGCTTGCCAAGTTCTACGATGATTACGCCTTCACTGGCGTACTCGACACTGAACTCGAAAAACTCAACCGCGACCGCGCTATCAACTCGTACAAAGCCTACCTACAGCAGGACCCGAATTCGGGTGAGGCATGGATTGCTATCGGCCGTCTTCTCTTCCGCAACAAACAGTGGGATGAGGCCGCCGAGTGGTTCCGTAGCGCGCTCGACCGCGGCTGGAAAATCAACACGATGGTGCTCTGGTATTTTGAATGCCTGTTCCGCCTCGGCAGCTATAACGAGTTGCGCCGCGTGGTTGTTGAGCATGGGCGCAGCATCGTCGGTGAAGAAGATTTGCCGCCGGATGTGCGCAATGCCGTCGGGTTCTGGCTGGAGGTTGCATAATGAAAGCGGTCGGACAAAAAGCAGACGTTTGCCTCATTCTTGAAGGCACCTATCCCTACGTCACCGGCGGCGTGTCGGGCTGGGCGCACGGGCTGATTCGTGAACAGAGCCACCTCTCGTTCCACCTCGTCGCCATCGTGCCGCGGGATGCCAAACTGGAAATGAAATACGACCTGCCCTCAAACGTCATCGGCCTTACCACCGTCAGGCTCAACGACCTGCCGCCGGGCGGTGATATCAACAAACTGCTCGCCGGGCGTATCCATCAGTCACTGAAAGAACCGCTGGCCACACTGACCGGCGGCAGACCGATGGATCTGTCGCAGTTCAAACAGATCATGGACGTGATCGGCTCCGTGCCAGTCGCGCTCGGTACCGAAGTGCTGCTCGACCGCGAAGAAGCATGGAACCAGCTCATCCATCTGTATGAGGCAGGCTACACCGAACATTCCTTCCTCGATTATTTCTGGTCCTACCGCGCCATCGCGGGCGGCATTTATTCGATCCTGCTTGCCGCCCTACCGCAGGCGGACATCTACCATGCCATGTCCACCGGCTATGCGGGCCTCATGGCCGCCCGCGCCAAGGTCGAAACTGGCAAGCCGGTTTTTGTTACCGAACACGGCATCTACACCAATGAACGGCGCATTGAGGTTACCTCGGCCGACTGGCTTGAAGCCACCTCATCGAAAGCACTGACCATCGACCAGCCGCGCCGGGATCTGCGCGACATGTGGATCGACTCCATTAACAATTTCTCACGCCTTTGCTATCAGGCGTGCGACGGTATCATCACCCTGTTCAAAGGTAACCAGAAGCCGCAGCTCGAGGATGGAGCGGATTTCGCCAAAATGCAGGTCATCCCCAACGGCGTCGATATCGGTCATTTCGCCGGATTAGGCCACAAGCGCCAGCCAGTGCCCACCATCGCCATCATTGGCCGCGTGGTCCCCATCAAGGACGTAAAAACCTTTATCCGCGCTTGCGGATTACTGCGCCAGTCAACGCCGGACATCAAGGCCTTCATCATCGGCCCCACAGACGAGAACGAGGAATATTATCAGGAATGCTTGAACCTCGTGCAACTTCTTGGCCTTGAGCATAATATCACCTTCACCGGCCAAGTGCAGGTCGAGGATTACCTGCCGAATATTGACCTCCTCGTCATGACCAGCATTTCTGAAGCCCAACCGCTCGTCATGCTCGAGGCGGGCGCCACCGGCATTCCAATTGTCGCCACTGATGTCGGCGCCTGCCGCGAGATTATCGAAGGGACAGAAGACGAATCACCGAGCCTTGGGCTTGGCGGCATCGTTACCCCACTCGCCTCGCCCGCCGCCACGGCTGATGCCATCTACACCCTGCTATCGGACACCGTGCTTTATAACAAGGCGAGCAAGGTCATCGCTGAACGTATGAAACAGTATTACGACGAAGCCATCCAGCAACAGGCTTATAGGAATTTATATGCACAGCATTTACGCAGAGCTTAAGAGCGTTGTTAGTTGTTGGTTGTTAGTTGTTAGCAGCCACCAACAACCAACAACCAAGAACCAACAACGGGGATTCTAATGGCAGGCATTGGTTTCGAGTTAAACAAAATGGCCCGCCGGGACGACCTGATGGGCATCGCCGGCGCCTACTTGCATTCAGCGTTCGCCATTGCTGGCCCGTGGCTGTTCACCGTCGTGGCTCTTGCTGTCACCACGTATTTATACGGCGGATCGCAAAGCGCCGAGATTCTCAATTTCCGTGGCGTAATCGTCTATAACTTCTCCTTTTCGCTGGTGCTTTCAGCACCCACTTTCATGATCATGACGCGCTATCTGGCCGACCAGATCCATGTCAAGAACGTTACCACCGCGCCCACTGTCATGCTCGAGAGCATGATACTGACCTTCCTTGCCAACATTCTCGTCGCCATTTTCTTCTATGGATATTACTTCGAAATGACGACAGCGCTGAGGCTCGCCGCCTTTGCCAATATGTTCCTCATCGCCGGTGTGTGGTTGCTTTCGGTCTACCTCACCGCACTCAAAGATTTCTCCTCCGTGACGTGGACCTACATTATTGGTATGAGCATCGCCGTCATTTGCGCTGACCGTTTCGGCGATGGCCACGCCGCCGCCATGGTCGCCGGTTATGATGTGGGGCTTTCGGTGATTGTGTTTATGCTCGCCGCACGCATTTTTGCCGAGTACCCATACAAGATCACTCAGGAATTTGCGCTCAAACCGTTCTGGAGCAAATATTGGGAAGTTGCTGTTGGCGGCTTCTTCTACAACGCCGCGCTCTGGGTCGATAAATGGATCATGTGGTTCGCCCCCGAGGCTTCAGAACTCGACACCCGTATGCGCTTTTATCCCGATTACGACTCGGCGATGTTTCTAGCGGCAATGACCATCCTGCCCTCGCTGGCGCTTTATGTGTTCTCGATTGAGACGACCTTCTTCCACCACTATCGCCGCTTCTACGGCAATATTCTTGCCCATGCCTCGCTACGCCGCATCCGCCAGTTCCATGAGCGCATTATGGAGTCGATATTAGAAGGCGGACGCAACACCATGCTGTTGCAAGGAGTCATTGCGTTCCTGTGCATCCTGCTCGCGCCGCAGATTGTCGAGCTGTTCCGCATGTTCTTCACCCAACTGCATATCTTCCGCCTCGGCGTGCTGGGCTCGTTCTTTCAGGTGCTCTTACTGTTCATCAGCATCATCCTCGCCTATTTCGACTGCCGGAAATACAATATGTGGATATTCGCCTTCTACTTCGTGAGCAACACGCTGCTTACCATGCTCTTTATGGATTACGGGTTCGAGTATTATGGCTATGGATTCTTCCTCTCCTCAGCACTGTCGTTCTTCCTCGGCTCTTGGGTGCTGTTTACCCATGTGCGCAAGCTCCCCTACCACGCCTTCCTCACCAACAACAACTCGGTGAAGCTGCCGAAAATGCACACCTCGGCTGACTACTTCCAGGATTTCGGCGAGTTCCAGTTGGGTGTTGTCCGCGGCGGATTGTACGAAGTGCTGAAGAAGCGGCGCTAATTCGTCAGGTTTGGAGCAGATTTTTTCAGAACTGTCATGAAACTGCAATAATTCCCTGCTATGAAGGCTGCCATTACAACCACTTTTAAGCATTGAGGAGAAGTGTCATGGGTGCATTGCCAGTAAAAACAACTACGGCAAAACCGCGTTCGGGCAGAACCACCACCAGAGGCCAGGGCCATACGGCAGGCCATGTTCCGGGATACGGTCGCTTGACGCTTGGCCATGATAACACCAACGCGTCTGCTCGTGATCGCTTAGTCACATTTGTAAAAGAACTGCCATTCGCTTCATTACCAACACTGGAGGCGGAATCATATAAACAGGCCATTATGCCAGCCATTCAACAATTCGAGGCTAAGGGTTATAAAGTGGTCGGGTTTGACGATGCGATCAGCTTTAACTCCATGCTGAGTATGGCAGACCGAACACCAGGCCTACCCTCTTTCCCCCCCAATTGGTTCTGGGTGGTTATGGAGAAGAAAGAAGGTGGCCAAACACGCTCGGTGATTCTCTCTGGTACGGAGAATGCTCACTCGTTCCCTCAAATTGTTCGCATCGGTGAATTCATCAAACGTAGCGATTTAGAGGTATTGAACGAGCGGTTGATTGGGCGTCACCTCGCGTATGAATCGGTATTTAGAAGCATCACTTTCGGAACGAGATCATCGTTTAAGAAAGAGCCAACGCTGGATGTCAACTTCACCAGTGTAGAAGAAGCGCTGACAGGATTACGAAAACTGGATAGCAAGCCTGAGGTAAAATTCACTTCTTTCAAGGAGCTTGGGTTTAAAGAGCCGTCCGCAGTGGAGAATCGTGTGGCGGGATTTATTGGCGGTTTGTCGCGCACCATGACTCATGTCTCGCATATGCAGGGCAAAGCATATGGTACAACCATAGTAGCTGCAGTGGACCAGTTCAAAAAGGATGGATTTGCCACCACCCACTTCAACCCTATCACTAATTCCGCCGCGCCGGAGCAAAGTCAGTTCTCCATGGTGCTTGACAAGAAGGGAGCACGGAAAGACCGCACGGTTATTTTAACCGGCACCGGCGCCTACTCGGCGCTTCAGACAATTCGTATTCGCAAACCCGTTGATGCAGAAACCGCTGAAGCGATCGCCAAGCTGGCATTGCAGCGCCATCGCATGCGCGACGCGGCAGAAGCCGCCGCAGGCCCTCCTGGACTTAAAGAAGACCTGCCTTATTTTCATGTGGATTTTCTGTTTGAAGATGCCAAACATGCTCTGCATGAACTCGAGCACGGCAAAGAGGGCATCGACGTTCTGAGGAAAATGATCAGTCACCCCAGGAAGAAGCCGAAATACTCTGACGCCATCGACTCCCTCCCCTTCACCGGCAAACTAGCCTACGCCGAAGCGAGTGAACCGCTGCCGGTGACGGTGGCGCAGATGCGCGGGTGGAGCGCGTGACTGAGCGCGCTTAAGCGGCGATTTGGCTGGGCTCGTACCCTTCTCCCACCTGTTCTGAAATTGCATCACCGGGGGCGCTACTGAGGCCCGCGCCTTCCCCCCATAAAAAAAACTATTTACATCCTGAATTTTTCTATATAATTGGCGGTGATCGCTAAGTCCCATGGCGTGTAGAGATCCCTAGAGGGGGAAGGCATAGGAGCCCAACTCAGCAAGGTGACCTTGGCACTGCTGTCATAAATCCGTCGCAAGATTTAGCGTGGTTATTTTGTGTTAACTAACCACGAGGGTTTATGAGATGCGTAGTTACAATTCGCCTGATACCGCTGTAAAGTATCTACAGCCGGAGCAACCTGTAATATTATACCGACCGCATGCGCTTAAACGCGCGACGGAGTTTTTCATGTCGCGTTTCCGCGGCAAGATCCTCTACGCGGTTAAAACCAACCCGGACGAGCATGTGCTGCGCGACCTCTATGCCGCGGGCGTACGTTATTTCGACGTGGCCTCGCTGCACGAGGTTGGGCTGGTCCATGGGCTTTTCCCGGAGGCCGAACTGTACTTTATGCACCCGGTGAAATCGCGCAACGCCATTCGCGAAGCCTACTTCACCTACGGCGTACGCCACTTCTCGCTCGACTCTCACGACGAGCTCGAGAAAATCGTCGCTGAAACCAAACAGCCGGACGGTCGTAATGCGGACGATCTCGCCCTGCATGTGCGCCTCGCCATTCCGAACACCTATGCTGAGTTGGCGCTGACCGAGAAATTCGGTATCGCACTGGAACAGGCCCCTGCGCTGCTGAAAGCCGTACGCGCAGCAGCCGCCCATGCGGGCGTGTGCTTCCATGTAGGCTCGCAATGCATGCATCCGGACGCCTATAAACTCGCCATCAAACTGGCCAAGCAGGTAATCAAACAAGCTGCGGTCAAAATCGACTCGTTTGATGTGGGCGGCGGTTTCCCCTCAATCTATCCCGGCATGACACCGCCGGCGATGGGCGATTTCTTCCGTGCCATCCATGACGCGACCCGCGACCTCGTCAAACAGCATCGCTGTGAATTGTTGTGCGAACCCGGTCGCGCGCTGGTCGCTGAATCGGGCGCTGTCGTCGTACGTGTGGAAGCCCGCAAAGGCAACCACCTCTATATCAACGACGGCACCTATGGTTCGTTGTTCGATGCTGGCACGCCGCGATTCCTGTTCCCTTGCCGCCTTGTCTCACGCAAGGAATCGTCGGACGAGCTGGCGGGGTTCAGCTTCTTCGGTCCCACCTGCGATTCGCTGGATACGATGAAAGGCCCCTTCTTCCTTCCGGCCGACATCAAGGAAGGCGATTATATCGAGGTTGGCCAGTTGGGCGCTTACGGGCGTACGATGGCTACAAGGTTCAATGGCTTCTCGCTCGCCTCGCGCGTCGTGGCGGTCAAGGACGAGCCCCTGATGAGCCTCTACAGCCCGCAGCCTGCGCTTGCAGAACCACTGGAAATCGCCTATCAGGCTACCGCATAAATTTAGTGCTAGTCGCTAGTGCTAGTTGCTAGAATTTTCTCTAGCACTAGCGCCTGAGTCAGCCCTTTTACGGAGTGAACCATGACTGCCAAGACCAAAGCCAAAACGAATGCCAAAGCCCAACTGCTGGGCAAGACCGTCGAGCATATCGACATCACCAGCTTCGATGCGCGCCCCATCATTGATTCGATGGAAGGCATGTCCTTCACCTCGCGTGATCTCGCGCGGGCAACGGGCATCTACAACCAGATGCTGGCCGACAAGAACTGCTCGGTGTTTCTTACCATCGCGGGCAGCACGTCGGCTGGCGGCTGCATGAAACTCTATGCCGACCTTGTGCGTTACAACATGGTGGATGCCATCATCGCCACCGGTGCCTCCATCGTCGATATGGATTTCTTCGAGGCGCTCGGCTTCAAACATTACCATGGCGATCCCGCCGGCACGGACGATAAAACCCTGCGCGAACTTTACATCGATCGCATCTATGACACCTATATCGATGAGGAAGAACTCCAGGCCTGCGACCATACGATTTTGAAAATCGCCAACAGTCTTGAACCACGCGCCTACAGCTCCCGCGAGTTCATCCGCGAGATGGGCAAGTGGCTGGCCAAGGGTAACGCCAAAAAGAAAGACTCGCTGGTCCAGCTCGCCTACGAGCATGACGTGCCGATTTTCTGCCCAGCCTTCGTCGATTCATCCGCCGGGTTCGGCCTGGTCAAACACCAGATTGATAATCCGAAGCGGCACATGGTGCTCGACGCCATTGCCGACTTCCGCGAACTCACCGAAATCAAAATCAAGGCGGGCACGACTGGCCTCTTGATGATCGGCGGCGGTGTGCCCAAGAACTTCACGCAGGACACGGTCGTCTGCGCCGAGATTCTGGGTCACAACGATGTCGAGATGCATAAATATGCGGTACAGATCACTGTGGCCGATGTGCGTGACGGCGCCTGCTCATCCAGCACCCTGAAAGAAGCCTGCTCATGGGGCAAGGTCGATACGGCGCAGGAGCAGATGGTATTCGCCGAAGCGGGTTCCGTCCTGCCACTGCTCGTTTCGGACGCCTATCACCGTGGCCACTGGAAAAAGCGCAAGAAGCGCGCGTTTACTAAGCTATTTGTTTAATGGCTGAGCTTATTCTCGTTGATAACAACCAGCGCATGGCGTCTGGAGAGTAGTAAGTAAAACGTCGGCACGATAAAGAGCGTGAACAACGTGCCGATCGACATGCCGCCGACGATCACCCAGCCAATGGCCGCGCGCGATTCGGCCCCGGCCCCACTGGCGATGGCAAGCGGCACCGCGCCGAAGACGGTGGCGGCGGTGGTCATCAGGATCGGCCGCATGCGGATCGAGGCGGAGTGTACTACCGCCTGGTATTTATCCATGCCGCGCCCCTGCAGCTGGTTGGCGAATTCGACAATCATGATGCCGTGTTTGGAGATCAATCCCATCAGCGCCACAAGCCCTATCTGGCTGTATACGTTGAGCGAGCCGCCGGTCAGGTTCATGGTGAGCAGCGCGCCGCCGATGGCGAGCGGCACGGTGAGCAGGATGATCAACGGATCACGGAAGCTTTCAAACTGCGCGGCGAGTACGAGATAAATAAATACCAGCGCCATGCCAAATACGGCGGCCATGTTGGATGAGGATTCCTTGAACTCGCGGCTGTTACCGCCGTAATCGATGCGGGTGGCGGGCGCTACTTCGCGCACGACCTGCTCGATGTCCGATAGTGCGTTACCTAGTCCAACGCCCGGCGCGAGGTTGGTGGTGATGGTCACTGCGCGCAGCTTGTTGAAATGGTTGAGCTCGCGCGGGGCGACGCCCTCCTCCAGCGTCACCACATTGGCAAGCGGCGCCATCTCGTTGTTTTTGCCGCGCACATAGATCGCCGTGAGGTCCGAAGGCGTCATGCGTTTATCGTCGGCGATTTTGACCAGCACGTCATACTGTTCCGAGCCGCGCTTGAAGCGCGTCACCTTGCGCCCGCCAAGCATCGTCTCCAGCGTGCGCCCGGCATCGTCCACCGCGATGCCCATGCCCGCCATTTTTTCGCGCTGCATCAACACACGCAGCTCCGGCTTGTTGAGTTTTAGATCCGTATCGGGTGTGCGGATGCCCGGATTCTGCATCAGCTTCGCCATGATTTTTTCGGTTAGTTCGTTCAGTTTCTCGTAGCTGTCCGTGGTCTGGATCACGATCTCCACCGGCTGGCTGCGCGCGCCCTGCCCCAGCGATTGCGGGTTGATGGCGAAATTGAGCGTACCGGTGATGCCGAGCAGTTTGGGGGTTACTTCCTCGATAATGTCGAAGGAGGAGCGCGAGCGCGACCCCCACGGCTCCAGCCCGAGCACAGAGAAAGTCTGCGTCACGAAGGGGAACCCTACGGCGATGAAACGCCATTTGCCTTCCGGCACGGCGTCCAAAATCGCTTCCATCTGTTTGGCGTACTGGTCGGAATACTGGATGGTCGAGCCTTCCGGCGAAATGCCGATGCCGAAAATCACCCCGCGATCCTCCGGCGGCGAGAGTTCCGACTGCAGGTTGAGGAATAGTACGCCGGAGAGGGCGAACGCCAAAAATGCGCCGAGCACCACGCGGCCCTTGCGCGCCAGCGTACGCTCGAGGCGGCGTTTATAACCGGCCTCGATGGACAGTATCCAGCGCTCGATTTTCGCCGACCACGGCGGCTGGCTTGTATGGTGTTCCATGGAGAGGATGCGCGAGCACATCATGGGCGAGAGCGTCAGTGCGGTGACACCGGAGATGAGCACGGCGCAGGCGAGCGTCAGTGCGAACTCGACAAAAAGCTGGCCGGTGCGGCCCGGCGTCAGCGCCACCGGCACGAACACGGTGGCCAGCGTCAGCGTCATCGCCACCACGGCAAAACCGATCTCGCGCATGCCTTTGGCGGAGGCGTGGATGGCGTCCATCCCGCCTTCCATATGGCGGTAGATATTCTCGAGCACGACAATCGCGTCGTCGACGACGAGGCCGATGGCGAGCACCATGGCGAGCATGGTCAGCGTGTTGATGGAGAATCCGAACAGATACATCAGCGCCAGGGTGCCGATGAGCGAAATGGGAATGGTGACGAGCGGGATCAGCGTCGCCCGCGCCGTGCGCAGGAAGAAGAAAATCGTGAGCACGACGAGCACGATCGCCTCGATGATCGTGTGGAAGACGTTGTTGATCGAGCGGGCGATGAAGACCGAGGAATCGAAGGCGACGCTGAGTGTCATGGTTTGCGGCAGGTCGCGCTGGATGGCGGGAAGCTCGGCGCGCACGGCTTTGGAAATGTCGAGCGGGTTGGCGATCGACTGCTTGACGATGCCAAGCGCGATGGCCGATTTGCCGTTGAAGCGGGCGATGGAACGCTCCTCCTCCGCACCGTAGCCGATATCGGCAACGTCGCCCAGGCGGACGAGATGCCCGACGGCGGCCTCTTTCAGGATGATGTTGCGGAATTCTTCAGGCGTGTTGAGGTCGGTCTGCGAGACGACGGTGAATTCGCGGTCGAGCGATTCGATGCGCCCGGCAGGTATTTCTACGTTCTGCGCGCGGATAGCATTCTCGGCATCCTGCGTAGTAAGATCGAAAGCGGCGAGTTTTTCGCGGTCGAGCGAAACGCGCATGGAGTAGCGGCGCTCGGCGAACAGGCGCACACTCGACACGCCGGGCAGCACCTGCAACCGATCCTGCACGATGATGTCGGCCGCCTCACTGACATCGAGTGGGTTGGCGGTGTCGCTGTTCAACGCCAGCCAGATGATCGGCTGCGCGTCGGCCTCGACCTTGGCGATGATCGGCTCCTCGATTTCTTCCGGCAGCAGCTTTCTGACACGTGCCACACGGTCACGTACATCAGCGGCGGCGCCGTCAGCATCACGACTGAGTTTAAACTGTACGGTAATCTGGCTTTGCTCGGAGCGCGAGATGGATTTGATGAAATCAATCCCCTCAATGCCGGAGAGCGAATCTTCCAAAGGTTTAGTGATCTGCGATTCGATGATCTTGGCCGAAGCTCCGAGATAGTCGGTTTCAACCGTCACCACCGGCACATCGATATTCGGGTATTCGCGCAAACTCAGCCGATCATAACCGACCAATCCAAGTAGAATAATGACAAGGTTGACAACAATCGAGAGAACCGGCCGCCTGATACAGATCTCGGAAAGCGTCACGGCCTATTCCTTCGTAGTAGCGGGCGGTGGCGTGCCTTTCGGCAACCGCATGACTTTGGCACCGGGTTGTAGTTTTATCTGGCCGGAAGTGACTACTTCGTCGCCCGCATTCAATCCCTCGACGATTTCGACTTCGCCCTTGAGACGTGTACCGAGTTTCACCGGCACCAGGCTCACCGTGTCATCCGCACCGATGCGATAGAGGAACGTATCGTTACCCTGTGGGATAATCGTATTCTCCGGCACCACGAGCGCCGCCTGCTTATTTTCCACTGTCAGTACGACGCGCGCGAAATAGCCGGGCTTCAGCTTGTAGTCGGGGTTGGGGATGGTGGCGCGCAGAGCAACGGCGCGGCCTTCGACATCAAGCTGCGGATCGAGCGCATAGACCGTGCCGCGGAAGGTTTCACCGGGTAATGCTTCAACCGAAATGTCGATCTGCTGGCCCTGCTGCAACTGGCCCGCCTGTGTTTCGGGGATGGTAAAATTTACCTTCATCGGATCGTAGCTGACGAAATTGGCGAGCTCCTGCCCCACATTCACATAATCACCGGGGCTGACTTTGCGCAGTCCAACCAGCCCATCAAAAGGCGCAGTGATGACCGCGTAATCTACCCGGGTTCTGGCAAGGTCGTGATTGGCCTGCGCTACGCCGAGATTGGCGCGCGCCTCATCCGCCGAGCGTTTGGTTGCCGCCCCCGTGCCAGCCAGCGTGCGGAATCGCTCGTCGTTGAGCTGGGCGAGATGCAGCTGAGCGGCAGACTGTTTCAACTCGGCGCGAGCCATGCGATCATCGATCTGGAACAGTTTCTCACCTTTTTTTATCGGCTGACCTTCTTCGAAAGTAATCTCGGTAATGCGCCCGGCGACTTCAGGACGAATGATACTGGATTCATTGGCGGCCAATGTCCCTACGCTATCGATAGTGATATCAAGCGCGCGCGGTTCGATTTTCACCGATTCGACCGGCATGGCGAATCCGCCGGGCTGGCCGCCCACACCACCGATGTAATGACGAACGAAATAAAGTGCTGCCACTGCTATGAGTAGTATAACGAAGATGAGCGGGCGTTTGCCGCTCATGAATCCGGATGGTTTTATCGTTGGGTTCTTCATGGCGCAATTGTTCTAGTAGACTCGCTGACTAATGCCAAGGGTACAAGCCGTGATACATTGTTTTTCCTACACTGATTGCTATTGCCTCTGACGCATGGCTTAGCAAGCGCCCTACAAACTGCTGGCAAATATTGATTTTCCTGCTAGGGTTTCTGCCTTTGCAGCCCTACGGAGGTCGAGATGGCCGGAGCAGACGTCAAGGAATTCACCATATTTGGACTAAAAATGTGGCAGCAGGTGCTGATCGGCCTGGCACTCGGCATCGTTACCGGCTTCGTGCTCGGCCCCGATGCGGCATCGCTAAAAATTTTCGGCACGATCTTCATCAACCTGGTTAAAATGGTCGTGGTGCCGCTGATTTTCCTGGCGCTGGTTTCCGGCATTACCAGCATGGGCGAAGGCGCCAACTTCAAACGCGTCGGCCTGAAAGGTGTGTTCGCCTATCTCTCGACCGCTTTATTTGCCGTGATTATCGGCCTTGCCACGGGCTATGTCCTCAAACCCGGCGAAGGGCTCAACGTCAATATCGCCGATTATACCAACGACGCGCCCGCCTCCAATGCGCCGCTGATGAAACTGTCGGACTTCCTGCTCGACCTCATCCCCACCAACATCTTCGGTTCGTTTGCTTCGGCCAACCTTCTGCAGATTATCGTCTTCGCCGTGCTGTTTGGCATGACCATGAACTCCATGGGCAAAAAAGCGGCGCGGCCCAAAGAGATTATCCATGACTTTGCCCAGATCGTTTTCAAGCTGATTGAATATATCGTGCGGCTGGCACCACTCGCTGTGTTCGGCTTCATGGCTTGGTCGGTTGGTACGCAGGGCATGGAGATCGTAAAAATCCTAATCAAGCTGGTGGGAGCTGTCCTGCTTGCCTGCATGTTCCAGTATGCGCTGTTCGGCATCATGATCGCCGTCTTCGCTCGCCTCAACCCGTTCGTCTTTTACCGCAAGCTTGTCACCACACAGCTGATGGCATTTTCCACATCCTCGTCGAAGGCAACGCTGACTACCGCCATGCGCGAATGCCATTCCAAGCTTGGTGTCTCCGAGCAGTCCACGCAGTTCCTGCTGCCACTGGGTGCTGCAATCAATATGGACGGCACGGCAATTTATCTTGGCATCTGCGCACTGTTTTTCTCGCAGCTATTCGGCCATCCACTGCAAATGGCCGATTATGCCGTGCTGCTACTGGCCTGTACGTTAGGCTCCATCGGTGCGGCGGGGATTCCATCCGGCTCGATCATCTTCATGGGCATGGTGCTCAATTCGGTCGGTCTGCCGATTGAAGGTATCGGCCTCTTGCTCGGTGTTGACCGTGCGCTCGACATGGTGCGCACCACCATCAACATCACCGGCGATTGCACCATCACCACGATTATTGATGCGACCGAAAAGACGCTGGATAAGAAAGTGTATTATAGTTAGGCCATCATGGACCGCCCTTTGTGGATGTGGATTATCTTTTTCGCCGTCGTCGCCCTGCTACTGGTCTTTGATCTCGGCGTACTGCACCGTAAATACAAACCCATCGAGGTGAAAGAAGCGCTGTTGCGCAGCGCGTTTTATCTGGCGCTAGCCATGGGCTTCAACGTATTCGTGTTCCTCAATCTCGGCCGCCAGCCGGGTTACGAATTCTTCATGGGCTACCTGATCGAGCAATCGTTGAGCCTCGACAACCTGTTCGTGTTCATGCTCATCTTCACCCATTTCGGCGTGCCGCGCCAATACCAGCATCGCGTGCTGCTCTGGGGCATCCTGGGCGCGGTGATACTGCGCGGCATTATGATCTGGCTCGGCTCCACCCTCATTCAGGAATTTACCTGGGTGACGTACGTCTTCGGCGCATTCCTCGTCATCACCGGCATCAAGCTACTCTTCGCGGCAGACGCGGAGCCCGATGTCACCAACAACCGCATCATCCGTTATATGCGTAAGAATTTTTCCATCACCAAAGACTACGAGGGCGAGAAATTTTTTGTTGTACGCAACGGCAAGCGGATGATGACGCCACTATTCCTCGTGCTGATACTCATCGAAGTCTCCGACCTTGTCTTCGCGGTGGATTCAATACCGGCGATTTTTGCCGTCACTTCCGACCCGTTTATTGTCTACACCTCGAATATCTTCGCCATCCTCGGCCTGCGTTCGCTGTATTTCGCGCTGGCTGCTTTCCTCTACCGCTTCGAGTACCTAAAATACGGATTGTCGGCAATCCTGACGCTGATCGGCCTAAAAATGCTGGTGAACCATTATTTCAGCTCGCCGATTATCCCCACCGAGATTTCGTTGATTGTTACGGTGACCATCCTTATTTTCTCCGCCGTGCTGTCGCTGGTCAAAACCCGCCGCTCACCCCGTAAAGTAGTGACGACCGGTTGGGTGCCGGGATCAACGCCCAAGAAGAAGAAAAAGAAAAAAGAACCCAAACCGGAGTAACTGATGCGTTTTCCTTTCCAGCTTTTCCGCAACGTGCCGAAGTTCGATTTTGTCGGCTACCGCAAGGTCGGATTTTTGATTACCGGCCTCGGTGTGATTGTCTCGATTGCCTCGATTGCCATCCATGGATTCAATTTTGGCATCGACTTCACCGGCGGCGTGGTCATGGAAGTGCGCACCGAACAAGTGGCCGACGTGGGCAAAATGCGCAGCCTGCTCGATACGGCGGGCACGCAGAATGCCAGCCTGCAATCGGTCGGTGATGGCACGCAAGTGCTGATTCGCATAAAACCCGAGGGGACCGAGAATCAGAACCAAGTTGCCCAAGGCGTGCGCGGCGCGCTCGATACCGGTTACGGTAGTAAAGTGGACTACCTCAAGGTCGATTATGTCGGCCCGCAGGTGGGCTCGGAACTCATCCGTGGCAGTATCATTGCACTCGCGCTCGCCATGGGCGCCATCATGCTTTACCTGTGGTTTCGCTTCGAATGGCAGTATGGCGTAGGCGGCGTGCTGGCACTCATCCACGATGCCATACTCACCCTCGGTTTTTATTCTATTAGCCAAATCGAGTTCAACCTGACCTCGGTCGCAGCACTTCTCACCATCATCGGCTATTCGATTAACGACTCGGTGGTCATCTTCGACCGTATCCGCGAAAACCTCCGTAAATATAAAATCCGGCCGCTGGGGGAAGTACTCAATCTTTCCGTCAACGAAACACTGGCGCGCACGTTCCTCACGGCAGGCACGGTGCTCGCCGCACTCATCGGTCTTGTCGGATTCGGTGGCGAGGTGTTGTTCGGCTTCTCGACGGCGATGATTTTTGGACTCCTAGTCGGCACCTATTCGTCCATCTATGTCTCGGCGACGGTGCTTATCTACATGAACCTGCGTAACGAGGATGCAGCTGATGCGACAGCATAAGAACGCACTCCTTCATTTCGGCTGGCTAGCAGCAGCGCTGCTGACCATCGCCGCCGGGCCGCTATCCAATCCAAATGCGCCCTATCCTTACGCACCGCAGTTTGTTTTGCCGGAGGATGTACCACCGACCGTGCTGAAAGAGCCGCCGCGCCCCGGCTCGAAGGAATATAAAAAGGAACTGGAGCTGGTTGTCACCAACCAGAAATCGATGACAAAAGAGAAAGCCGACATCGTCATGGGTGAAAGCGAGGTATGGCCGGAGATGATTACCCTACCCGCGCTCGGCGATGATTTCACCGAGGAGGAGTATCCGGCAACTTATCAGTTATTGAAACACGCCGGGTCCGACAGTTGGCGCATTAGCGACGAAACCCGCTACTATTGGAAATCCGTGCGACCATGGTTGGCCGACAAACGCGTGAAGCTCTATGTAAAGCCGATTGAAACGCCCAGCTATCCCAGCGGCCATACAGTCACCAACCATGTCTGGGCGAGTATTTTAAGCGACCTGATGCCGGAACACCGCCAGAAGCTATTCCGACGTGCCGACGAAATCGCCAATCACCGGATCGATGGCGGTGTGCATTATATGTTCGATATCAAGGCCGGCCATTTTATGGGCGATAAACTGTATCAGCAGATGCTGGGTTCCCTCGCCTTTCGGCGCGAATTCCGCGCGGCTTGCATCGAGATTCGCGGCAAGGAACATCATCTGCCAACCGTCAGCACACGCCGCTGTTTACCCAGCTTGGCGGCTGCTCCCCGTTGAGGATTCAGTCAGCTTGGTCTCATAAGATTGTAGATTGGCAATGACTCTTGTCAGCTGCTCCAGCGGCCCGCAGAAAGTAACACGCGCGTGCCAGTCATCTTTGCCTGCGGGTGAACCTGGCGCGTAGAACGGAACACCAGGTACAGGACAAACGCCCACCACATTCACCAGATAGCGCATCATGTCGGCAGGCGTGGTAATGGTGTAGGCTTCGCTGGATTCGGAAATACCCGCAGGCACCTGCTTACCTTTGAGTCCTACAAAATTTACCCAGCCATAAATCGTGCCGCGCGGATCTTCCATGTGTGCGGTTTTCATTTTAGCGACGCCTTCGGTAAGCATCTTGCCCTTTTCTTTGAGCAGATCGACAGCACTGACAATGAATCCATCACCATAGAGCAATGCTGCTTCAGCAAGTATCTGGTTTTCAACTCCCATACCGCCGCCTTTGTTTTCATTCCAGAGCTGTAAGCTGCGTAGCATGTCTTTATGTTTGGTGGCGACGAAGCCGACGCGCTCGCCTGCCAGACCGTACTCCTTGGACACGGTACGGAACACTGCCACACGCCCTTCAGCAAAGAGTTTTTTCTCGACGGGCCCGCGCTGCAATACGGCAGCGATGTCGTACGGCTCACGATCGAACACGAGCTTGCCGTACGGGTCGTCGCTGGCAACAATGGTGTCTTTGGTTGTTGAGGTAATGGCAGCAAAAAACGCCTCGCGTTCTTCCGGTGTGTAGTTAGAGCCGGTGGGGTTCGAGGGCGCGTTAATGAGTACCATTTTTGGATTGGGATAGACTTTAAGCACCGCTGCCAAATCGGTAGCACGCAGGATACCGTCTTTTGTCGGAATCTCAACCAGTGTGACGCCGGGTGGAAACATATCGAAATTGCTCGGCCAACCGGGTACAGCCATCAGCACCACCTCGCCTGCCTTTACCGTATTGAAAAACACGCCATTCAGCGCACCTTTGCCACCGACGCCAATCATGACTTCATCTTTGGTGACAGCGCATCCAGTATCGCGCGAGAAGGTGTGGGCAGCGGCAGCACGTAAGCTCGGCAAGCCAGTCGTTTCCGAATAGGCATAGATTTTCTCGCCCGTACGCAAGGTTGCATACATTTCCTGCTTAGCGTTTTCTGGGTTCGCGGCGTCTTGTTTCAAGCGATTCAGCCAGCGTGCCGTTTCATCCTGCGATGGTTTTGGAAACAAATCGCCGATGGTAACAAGATCAACCTTCTTACCGCGCGCTTCGGCGTCTTTGGCCATACTGGCGGCGCTCATCGTCGGCGACGGGCGCATCTCGGTTTTACTGGTAATGGTGAAATATCCGGTCATGGCTGGCTCCTCGCTTTTACGTAATAGCAGGCCCGCCCAAACTCAAGCGCTTTCCGCGTTACCTGCGCGACACAACCCACGCATCCGCTGACCATTTGCCCGCGCCCTGTGTGAGCAGAACGGCAAGCAGCATCGCCCAATAAACGTGCTGGATATTCTGGTCGTAGGTGAACTGGATGACCGCCGTCATGGCGATAAGTGGTAACGTGGCAAGCCGTGCCGCAAGCCCCAATACCAGCAATGCTGGGCAGACAAGCTCAAAGAGCGTGGCACTATAAGCCGCAAAGATCGGCGGGACAAATGGCACCTGATACTCGTCACGAAACAGGGCAATCGTATTCGCCATATCGCTGATTTTTACCATGCCAGAGAGGAAAAACACCCGCGCCATCCAGAGCCGGACGATAAGCAGCAGGGCTGGAGAAAGCTGTGGCGCAATGGTAAGGAAGCGATTGTATAGTTTCATGATTGCTGGCATAAATCCTCATTCGATTGAGTTTCGTATCCCTTCATTCGAAGGTCAAGCGCGAATGGTTACATCGGCATCCGCAACGTCCCCGAACCTCACCGCGCTGATGCAGCTCACGCTGGATGGCGATAAGACTGCCTATCAGGAGTTCCTCACTCAGGTATCGCGTTACCTGCGCCGTTTCATCGCCCGCAGCATCCCTGCTTCGGATGTGGAGGATGTACTACAGGAAGTGCTTATTTCCATCCATAAAGCACGACATACCTATGATGGCAAACGCGCGGTGCTACCGTGGGTATCGGCCATCGCCCGCTACCGGATAAGCGATTACCTGCGCCAGCATTATGCCGCGATGCGGCAATCACAGGTTGATTTGGCCGATGTCGAGGATTTTATCGCCGCCCCTGTAACCGAAACCAGCGAAACCGGCGAATCTATCCTTGAGGAAGTGGGACAATTGCCGGAACGCCAACAGAAGATTCTGTATTTGCTACATACCGAAGGCTACACCGCTAAGGAGGTGGGGGCCAAACTCGGCATGCGGGAATCAGCAGTGAAGGTAGCGGCCCACCGAGCCTATAAGGTAATTCGGGCAAGATTGAGTAGTTCATGAGTGATACACAACAGTTAATTGTCGCGCTTTCGGCGGACGCCAGACCAGTCATGCCGATGATGGTGCCCAGTCGCCTCGCGCTGCGCCTATCCGCCCTGCTCGCTGCCTACGCGCTCGTGATGGCACTGATGCTAGGCCTGCGCGAAGACATTGGAACATACTGGCATCAACCAGTGTATCTTACTGAATTGCTTGCACTGTTTGCACTGGCAGCGGCGAGTATTACCGCCTCGGTATTCCGCGCATTTCCGGACCAGTATCAGTACGACACGGTGCGCCACCTACCGGCCGTGGCGTTTGCCGTGTTTTTCGCCTTACTCGCATTCCAGTTCTGGCTACCAGGTACACCATCGCCCGTCAACGCCCATGGGATGGAATGCGCGATTTGCATTGGAGCGGTTGCGATTATTCCATCGGCCATCGCCATGTATCTCATCCGGAAAGGCGCCAGCACGAAGCCACTTCTATCGGGCATGTATGCGGTGCTGGCTTGCGCCGCTATCGGCTGCCTTGTGCTGCGGCTCATCGAAGCCAATGATGGCCCCACCCACCTCCTGCTATGGCACTATTTTCCGACACTGGGTTTTGCCGCCCTCGGAGGTATCGCCGGGAAATTCTTACTAAAATGGTAGTGTAACCATTCGACTTGAACTCTCGAATAGACAGGCGTAAGCGTTGCTTGCCCGGGACTATTCCGGTTTCAAACCACTCCAATTTTTGAAAGGTATTGTTATGAAAAAGCTTCTTCTCACTGCTGCTCTTGCTGGCATCACTGCGGCTACATTCTCGGTTGCTCAAGCCGCCGACGACGCTGCTGCCGCCAAGGAAAAATGCTACGGCATCGCCAAAGCTGGTAAAAACGATTGCAAATCGGCCGATGGTGCGAATTCCTGTGCAGGCCACTCCAGCAAAGACAACGACCCGAACGTCTGGAAATTCGTTGCCAAGGGTGAGTGCGAAAAAATGGGCGGCATGTCCGATGCACCAAAAACACCGAAGTCGATGTAATTGCCTTTTGTTTGTTTAGGAAAAGGGCTCCCGGTAACCTACCGGGGGCCCTTTGACTCTCGAGTGACATTTACCTCACAGCTTGGATTCGGCCTTGGCCTGCGCGCACCGCATTACACGGAAGTGCTACGCGAAAAACCAACACTCGGCTGGTTTGAGATTATTTCCGAGAATTATATGGAAGCCCATCGCGGCTATCTCGACTATCTAGCCGACCTCCGCGCACACTATCCTATCGTCATGCATGGCGTATCACTCTCCATCGGCTCCACCGACCCGCTCGACGACGACTATCTAAAAAAACTCAAAGCACTGGCTGAACATATCGAAGCGCCGTGGATTTCTGACCATCTGTGCTACACGGGCGTCGGCGGCAAAAACACGCACGACCTGTTGCCCCTGCCCTATACGGAAGAAGCGCTGGAACATATCATACCGCGCATCCAAAAATTACAAGACACGCTGGGCCGCGCCTTCGTGTTCGAGAATGCCTCGACCTATCTCGAGTTTGACGGCTCGACTATCAGCGAACCAGAATTCTTTGGCGAACTCTGTGCGCGCACCGGCTGTGGCATCCTGCTCGATGTCAACAACGTCTATGTTTCAAGTTTCAATCACGGCTGGGATGCGAAGGCGTACATCGACGCGATTCCCACAGCATCCATCGCGCAATACCATCTTGCCGGACACACCAATAAAGGCAGCCACCTCATCGACACTCACAACAACCATGTGATCGACGCGGTGTGGGATCTCTATCGTTACACACTGCAAACCAAGGGCATGAAAAGCACCATGATTGAGTGGGACGATGCTATCCCAGAATTTTCTGCATTGATGGCGGAACTCGACAAGGCGCGCGCCGTGGCCGATGCGGTGGAAAGGAAAGCTGCATGAGCTACGCTTCACAGCTCGCATTATTAAACGAGGCAATCGTTGAAGAGTGTTATGGCGCGATGCTGCCTACTATCAAGCACACGCGAACGCATGAGATTTCTGCTGAAACACGGCTGGGAGTTTACGTGAATGGCTACATGGAGCGGTTACTCAAAGCGGTGCTAGCTGATTACCCGGCGCTCACGCATTACCTTGGCACAGCGCGCATGAACGATATAGTACGAGCCCATGTGCAGAAAAATCCGTCGCTCCATTGGGATCTCAACCGTTACCCGATCAGTTTCTCCGCATGCTTCACGAATACATCGGAAGACCGCGCAGCAATTGCGGTAGCGCAACTCGAAAGCACCATCGCTGACGTTTTCTGGATGCCAGAGAGTGCGCCACTGAACGCAGAAACATTGGCCACATTGTCCATGGAGCAACTTTCCGCAACACATTTCAAGCCGCGCGTAGCGCTACGACTTTTGAAGCTTGATTGCGCTGCCAATGCGTTCTTACAAGCGTTTCGTGATGGGGAACCGCCGACGGCCATCGCGGCTGAAGAGGAATATCTTTGCGTGGTACGCCATGAAAACGATGTGCGACGTATCGTGCTAGAACCAACCGAATACACGCTGCTTCACGTGATGTTCAGTGGCGTGCGTTTTGACAGGGCGCTTGATAGCATTAATGATCCCGCACTCACTGAAAAACTACCTCGCTATCTCGCGCGTTGGCTAAAGCATGGTCTCTTTGTCGCCTAATATTTCCTTTTCCATTTTGGAAAAACCGAGCAACTCAGAACTGGGGGCCTCAAGACACGGGCTGCAGCAGCAAAACACCATCAAGGCACAACCGGACCACTAAGCCAAAAACACACTGTGTTTACTAATAAATACCCGACAGTAAAGTTTATTGATATTGGCTAGCCTACGGCAAGCCGCTCGGCGGCAGCGCCTTCCTTCAACCACTCGCGGCCACCTTGATTGTCGAGATAATGCATCAACGCGCTAACCACCCTGCGATCAAAATGCTTGCCGGTATCGGCATGCAGAATCTCGATCACCTCATCCCACGCCATCGCCGGACGATAGGATCGCGGTGAAACCATACCTACCAGCGCGTTGGCAACCGCAATAATACGCGCCGAGATAAGCACGTCCTGCCCGTTCATGTTCAGCGGGCCGGAGCCGTCCATACGCTCTTGTGCCTGGCACAGTGTCTCGGCCACCGGACCATGGAAAGCGATATTTCTTAGTAAATCGGCTGTCGCGGCGAGCGAACTCCTGATAGTCGCTCGCTCGGCATCGTTGAGCACGCCGTCACGGGTAAGCAGGCCCGCCGGAATATCAGCCTTGCCGAGATTCATCAACTGCGCGGCGGTGGCGGTCGTCTCCACGGTGACACTGTCGAGACCCATAATGCGCGCAGTGGCAGCTGCAACTTCAGCCACCTGCGCTGAATGGCGGGCGGCATGCGGATCGCGCTTGTCGACCAGCGAGACCAGCATGGACACAAGCTTTTTCAGCGTATCAACGCGCAGTTCGCGCTCCTCGATCATCTCGGTCACGTCCTGCTCAGCAATGAGTACGCCGCGCGTGGGCATCCTTACCCCCTCGACTGGAATGCGGGAAAGCGGTACAAAACGCGCATGGATGGTGCGCAGACCGCGCTCGTCGCTACGCTCGATCAGCCGCGTTTCGTTACGATCATATTCTAGCGCAAGTTGGCATGGTTCGTTCACCGCCTGTGCGAAGGCTTTACCCATTGCGTTGGCGATCGACTTGCCGCGTGGCTCCTTATCGCCGAGCAACATCAATTCCGCCGCGCGATGATTGGCGAACCACAGGCCGAGATATTCATCAACGATATAGAGCGGCTCGGGTTGGTTGTCGGTAACGGCCGATAATAGCTCAGCGCGCGCTCCCCACTCTTCAGCAAGTGCCGACTGCGCACGCGCCACCGCGTTCCGCCAGATGGCGACCACCGTTGCGGTTAAGGCAGCCAGCAGCAGTAGGATGGCAATCGCCACCGTATTACGCCATACGGTTGTTTGCGCCAACGCCTCGGCTCGGTCGATTTTGGCGATTAGTACCCATGGCGTGCCAGCGACTGCGCGCGCGGTGAAGAATACCGGTTGGCCACGATAGTCGATCTTTTCAGCGAATTCGCCGGTATGCGCTAGCGCATGGACCGCAGCAGAACTCTCACTCAACGGCTCGGCATGACTCATCAACGGCGACTGATCGAGCAGTGGCGTAAGGTAACGGACATTCTTTCCCTCCGCACGCACCAGCATTACTTCAAGCGTCTGTTCAGGCGTCGGTTGCGGCGCGAGTAGCGCGAAGAAGCCGCCATCGAGCAAGCGGACACCAACCAGTCTGCCGGTTTGCGCGGCAGGTGAACGGTCCTGCTGTACGCCATAAATCGGAATCACGAAGCCCAGTCGCTGGGCACCGCTATCTTCCTGCGTGATGTCAAGCAGCGAGCTTTCACCACGTGGCGCCAGCGTCAGTTTCTCGGTCAAGCCCCCGGCCAGTGGTGGCATATAGTCCGTCGCCATGACGAGTTTGCCACTGTTATCGATCAGTGCCAGACCGCCACTACCGAGTTTGCGCACATTGGCGCCGATCTGCTGCTGGAGTGTCGGTGTCGATGGCTCAAAACCCAAGCGTTGCGACGTCATGGTCATCAAGCTGCGCAGATATTCTGCCTGCGCGAGTGGTTCGCCATCGGCTTGCGCCTGAAGCTGGGTGAAATAAATCTGCAGCGAGGCGTTGTCAGCGAGGCTGGATAGCTCGCGGAACTGGTTTTGTACCCACCCACTAACACCGCGCGCCTGCGTATCGGCGATGAGGTTGAGTTTATCGCGCCACTGCGCCGTATCGCGCGCGCGTTCATGCTGCAGGAACAAAGCAAGGCTGGCAATACCCGCCGCGCCAATAAGGAGAATAATGGAACCGATTCCCAAGCGAGACCGAGAAAGCCGAGCGCGCATAAACCATCCCTTTTTTTGGTGTTAGGGAATGTTGGTTTAGCTCAGGAGTGGCGCCGGGACAACCGGTTTATACTACCTATACGCCCACCATGATCGGCTATTGATGGCGTAGATGGGACGGTAGTGATAGATATTTGCCTCGTTGGTAACAGAACTTGCCTGATTATCGAGCAGGTAGCGCTCGCCACCCGACTTCACCTCGAGAACCGCATGCATAATACCACCTAAGTTATTGTCCTGTACAATGATGATGCGCATCGAGGACTCGGGTACGCCCAAGCGCTTGAGCGAAATGAACTTGGCAATAGCGTAATCCTCGCAGTCACCGCCGCGGCTCATGAACTCGTATGGCGTCTGCCAGTAATCCTCAACACCAAGATTATCTTTGTCCTCGACATATTTGATATCGTTGAAGAAATCATTGACCGCATCGAGCTTCGCCTCCAGTGAATTGCCGCTCTGTTCGCTGAGCATTCTTTCCCAGCGGCGCGCATCGCAATCATCATCTTTACACTGCTTATCGGCTTCGGCTTTTTCTCGATTGTAACGCGGCATCAACGAGGTCCATTTGGTGAAGGCGGAAAGGTCACCCGAGCTGGTCTGTTGTGAGGAGAGCAAGGGGTTCGAGATTGCATGCGCCATGCCCGGAAGCATCAGGAAAACGGCGAAGAGCAGTATGCTTGCCGCCATCATCCGTTTCGGGAAGAGGGTCTGACATGTGGTAATCCGGGTTTTATGTAAGCAATCCACCATCCTTTTGATGATACGTGGACATGCTTGAAGAATGCTTAATTATGGAAACAATTGTAGCAATTAGAATTCTATTAACCAGTTGATATAAATGGTATAAATAGCTACATTTTTACTCAATTCCTAGCGAAACAGCAAAAAACTTATTGCCCGTTTATAATTTCGCGCGGGCAAGATCTAGCAACCGCGTCCAGTTCGAGGACGAGGCCAGCGCGAGGTAAATAAAGCCCAGCCAGTTCTTCTGGCGGAAATCGAGGAAAATCTCCGGCGGCAGTTCATTAAATGCCTTCTCGTTAATCATCAGGAATCCGCTAAGCTGGATATCTTTCCCCTTCAGCGTCGCCTTGAAATTATACGGCGTCAACAGATTGTGCTGCTTGAGCTCACGGCAAAGGGTTTTCGTCACCGCCATATGCTGGTGGAATGACGTACAGAATTCCAGCGCGCGCTTGGTGAACTCGCTCGGCTCGCCCGCCTTGTCGAATAGCGGTGTAGCACCGCGCTTGGTTTTTACCGAATATTCCGGCGCACCCTCATCAAGCGAGAGGAAGAATTTCGCGTTGGTGGGGTCGCGGAAAAAGATGAACGGGTATTGGCGCACATAGGCGGGGACATAATGGTCCTGCCGCCAGCGACCGCTGCTATGAATGAAATAATTATCCTCGCCGCAGCCTAATACCGCAAGCGGCAAGGGCTGCTCAGGATCGGCGGTGAATACGATGGGATAGCTTTTCGCCGCCTCGACAAACTCCACAGCATTCAGCATGACGGAATTCGTGCCCCTGGCGAATTTCATATCATGCATGGGCGCCAGGCTTGCCATGGCGTGACGGGTTTTATCGAGCACCGTCGGCGCCTTGAAGAATAGCGGCAGGTTCGACGGCGCTTCGCTGAGCTTAGACGCCACACTGGCGGATGACTTAGCGGCGGTCACCGGCCGTTTCGGCGTGTAGCGTTTCACCTTTGCCACTTTCTTTAGTTCTTTCGTTTTTGTCTTACCATTGGCCACAGTCACTTCCTTTCATCGTAAGGGAATAGATGCGTGTTTTGGTTAACCATATCAGGAGCGTGAGTTCCAGCCCTATGTGATGGCGGCTGAAATATCTGGTTTTTCATTACGCAAACCAGTGGACAGTCGCCCGATTACCCTTAGAATGCCTTTCCAACCATGAGGTTGCGATGGTAAAAAAGCCTTCCATCTACACACAGCATCTCGGTAAAACCCCGGCGAATTATGTGCCGCTTTCGCCGCTCGGCTTCATCGAGCGCGCGGCGCAAGTGTACCCTGACCATACGGCGATGATTCACCTCGATACGCGCCGCACATGGCGCAAGCAATATGCGCGTTGCCGGCAATTGGCCAGCGCGCTCGCCAAACAAGGCATTGGCAAGGAGGACACGGTGTCAATCCTTGCCCATAACTGCCCAGCGCATTTTGAGGTCTACTATGGTGTGCCGATGGTGGGTGCGGTCATCAGCGCCCTCAACACCCGGCTCGATGCGGCGATGATCGCCTTCATGCTTGAGCACTCGGCAACCAAGTTGTTATTCATCGACCGCCAGCTCGCACCTCTTGTGAAAGATGCGCTGATGAACATGAAAACTAAGCCCATCATCATCGATATCGATGATCCTGCTTACACCGGCCCCGGCGAGCGCATTGGGAACATAGAGTATGAGGAGTTCATCGCGCAAGGCGATCCGGAATTCGCTTGGACGCTGCCAGAGGATGAATGGGCACCGATTGCGCTGAACTATACCTCCGGCACAACGGGCGATCCCAAGGGCGTCGTCTACCATCATCGCGGCGCATACTTAAACGCCATCGGTAACGCGCTGATCTGGAACATGCAGACGCATCCAGTGTATCTGTGGACGCTGCCGATGTTTCATGCCAGTGGCTGGTGTTTTCACTGGACCACCGCGGCGATGAGCGGCACGAACGTCATTCTGCGCAGGGTCGACGCGGCGGATATTTTCGCCCTCATCGAAAACCACGGCGTCACCCATTTCACCGCCGCACCCGTCGTGCTCAACACGCTCATCAACGCACCGGCGCAGGTGCAGAAAAAATACGGCCGCGTCATCGAGGTCATGACCGCAGGATCGGCGCCGCCCGCTGCCGTGCTTGAGGCCTGCGAGGAAATGGATTTCAATGTCACCCATGTCTACGGCGCGACGGAAGTATATGGGCCCAACATGTCCTGCGCCTGGCATCGAGAGTGGGATGCACTGCCTTCCGACAAACGCGCCGAGCTGAACGCGCGCCAGGGGGTACGCTCCCCTGCCCTTGAATATATGATGGTCGCCGATCACAAAACGATGGGAGAAACGCCATGGGATGGGAAAACCATCGGCGAATGCATGATGCGCGGCAACGTAGTGATGAGCGGGTATTTGAAGAATCCTGTGACGACGGAGGCCACCTTCAAGGGCGGCTGGTATCACACCGGCGACCTCGCCGTGCGCCATCCGGATGGGTATATCGAGGTTAAGGATCGCTTGAAGGATATCATCATCTCCGGTGGTGAGAATATCTCGACCATCGAGGTCGAGAGCATCATTTACCGCCACCCGGCGGTGCTCGAAGCCGCTGTCGTTGCGCGGCCTCACAATCATTGGGGTGAAACACCCTGCGCTTTCATCGAGCTTAAAGTTGGCGCAAAATGCTCGGAAGAAGAAATGATCGAGTATTGCCGCACGCATATGGCACGTTTCAAAGCACCGAAAACGGTGATATTTGGACCGCTGGATAAAACCCCCACCGGAAAAATCCAGAAATTCATCCTGCGCGAACGCGCGAAGCAGCTGACCACCAAGGAGTCCGCATGAACAAAGACCCGATTGTAATCGTCAGCTACGCCCGTACGCCGATAGGCGGCTTCCAAGGCGACTTCGGTGCCGTCTCCGCACCCGAGCTTGGCGCGGCAGCCATCAAAGCCGCCATCGTCCGCAGTGGCGTCAAGAACGATGCGGTGGATGACGTCATCATGGGCTGCGTCTTGCCCGCAGGTCAGGGTCAGGCCCCAGCGCGGCAAGCCTCCCGCGGCGCGGGATTGCCCGACAAAGTCGGCGCGACAACCGTGAACAAAATGTGCGGCTCAGGCATGCGCGCCGTGATGTTCGCCCATGACCAGATTCTGGCAGGAAGCTCGGATATCATCGTCGCCGGCGGGATGGAGAGCATGACCAACGCGCCCTATCTTATTCCCAAAGCTCGCGCCGGATTGCGCATGGGACACGGCGAAGTGAAGGATACCATGTTCCTCGACGGGCTTGAGGATGCCTACCAGAAAGGCACGTTGATGGGCGTATTCGCCGAACAGTGCGCGGGGCATTATAAATTTACCCGCGAAGCACAGGATGCGTTCGCCATGACCTCCCTCACCCGCGCACAGAAAGCGATTGTAAACGGTAATTTTAAAACCGAAATTACGCCGGTAGAAATCGTGTCGCGCACGGGCACCGTCACCGTAGAAATCGACGAACAACCCGGCAAAGCCAGGCCGGAGAAAATCACCACCCTCAAGCCCGCCTTCGCCAAGGATGGCACCGTCACCGCCGCCAATGCCAGCTCGATCTCCGATGGCGCCGCAGCGTTGCTATTGATGCGCCGCTCACAGGCGGAAAAACTAAAAATTAAAATCCTCGCCACCATTGTCAACCATAGCACGCATGCACAAGCGCCAGACTGGTTCACCACTGCTCCGGTCGGTGCTATGAAAAAGCTCTCCGAGAAAACTGGCTGGAAGTTCTCCGATGTTGATTTGTTCGAGGTGAATGAGGCTTTCGCCGTAGTGGCGATGGCAGCGATGAAGGAACTCAACCTCCCGCACGAGAAAGTGAATATCCATGGTGGCGCTTGTGCGTTGGGCCACCCCATCGGCGCCTCCGGCGCGCGCATTATGGCCACGCTGCTTTCCGCGCTGGAGCAGAACAACCTCAAGCGCGGCATGGCGTCGTTATGTATCGGCGGTGGCGAAGCCACCGCCATTGCGATTGAGCGCACCGCATGAATCTGACCAACGAGCAGGAAATGATCCGCGACATGGCGCGCGAATTTGCGCAAGGCAAGCTCTTGCCAGGGGCCGCTGAGCGCGACCGCACGAGTGGGTTTCCAGAAAAAGAAATCGCCGAGATGGGCAAGCTCGGGCTGATGGGCATGATTGTACCTGAGGAGTTCGGCGGCGCTGGCGCAGACACCGTGTCGATGGCACTTGCGATTGCCGAAATCGCTGCGGCGGATGGTGGTGTATCGACCGTGATGAGCGTACAGAACTCGCTTATCTGCATGGCACTTTTACGCTTTGGTAATGACCCACAGAAACAGAAGTTTCTTGCCCCCTGCGCCCGTGGCGAAATGATCGGCGCCTTCGCTTTGAGCGAACCGCAGGCAGGTTCCGACGCTTCTGCCTTGCGCACCAAAGCAGTGAAAAAAGGCAGCGAGTACATCCTTAACGGAACCAAGCAATTCATCACCTCCGGCAAGCATGGCGATGTCGCCATCGTCTTTGCCGTGACGGATGCGGCTGCTGGGAAAAAAGGCATCTCCGCCTTCATCGTACCCACCAACACATCCGGTTATACCGTGGCAACCGTCGAGCATAAAATGGGCCAGCATTCCTCCGACACGGCGCAAATCGTGTTCGATGACATGCATATACCTGCCGAGAATCTTTTGGGCAAAGAAGGCGAAGGCTACAAAATTGCGCTCGCCAATTTGGAAGGCGGGCGTATCGGCATTGCCGCGCAATCGGTGGGGCTGGCGCAGGCGGCGTACGACGCCGCGCTGGCCTATGCCCGCGAACGGGAGAGTTTTGGTAAACCTATTTTTGAGCATCAGGCAGTCGGATTCCGCCTTGCCGATATGGCCACCCAACTTCACGCCGCACGGCTGATGGTGCTGCATGCCGCGGCACTGCGCGATGCTGGGAAACCATGCTTGAAGGAAGCCTGCATGGCCAAGCTCTTTGCCTCCGAAGCAGCGGAAGCTGTCGCCAGTAGCGCGATTCAAGTGCATGGCGGTTATGGTTACCTCGCGGATTTTCCAGTCGAGCGGATTTACCGTGACGCCCGCGTCTGCACGATTTATGAAGGCACCAGCGACATTCAGCGCATGGTCATCACCAAAGAAATCACCAAGGAAAATGCATGAAAATTGAAAAGAATATTGCAGCGATTGTCACCGGCGGTGGCTCCGGCATGGGTGCTGCCACAGCGCACGCACTGGCCAAGGCGGGCGCGAAGGTTGCACTGCTTGATATGAATCTCGATGCAGCCAAAAAAGTTGCAGATAAAATCGGCGCCATCGCCATCGCCTGCGACGTCACCAGCGGTAAGAGCGTCGAAGATGCGCTCGCCGTAGCAGCCAAGGCGCATGGGCATGCACGCATCGTCGTTCATTGCGCAGGGATCCTCATCGGCAAACGCATCCTCGGCAAGGAAGGCCCTGCCGACCTTGAGCATTTCGCTAAGGTGATAAATGTTAATCTCGTCGGCGCGTTTAATGTCATGCGATTGGTTTCGGCGGATATGTCAACCCTTGAACCCGTTACTAAATCCGGCGAGCGCGGCATCATTATTAACGCCGCCTCCATCGCCGCGTTTGAGGGGCAAATCGGCCAAGCGGCCTATTCCGCCTCCAAAGGCGGTGTCGTGGCCATGACACTGCCCGCCGCCCGCGAACTTGCCCGTTTCGGTATCCGCGTGATGGCCATCGCGCCGGGTGCGGTCGCCACGCCGATGATTGGAGAAATATCAGAAGAGTTGCAGGCGTCCATCACCGCCTCCATCCCTTTCCCCAGCCGCTTCGCTGAGCCTGATGAATTCGCATCGCTCACCCTGCACATCATCGAAAACGAAATGCTGAACGGCACGGTGATCCGCCTCGACGGCGCCACTCGCCTGCAACCGAAATAGGAGCCCCATGTCACTTGTCCATGCCGGCGGTTTATTCCGCAAAACACTCCGGGAAGAAAAGCCGCTGCAGATCGTAGGCGCGATAAACGCCTACTCGGCGATGATGGCCAAACGCATCGGCTACCGGGCGCTTTACCTTTCCGGGGCGGGTGTGGCCAACGCCTCACACGGCATGCCAGATCTGGCCGTCACTACGTTGAATGATGTACTTGAGGATGCGCGACGCATCACCGCCGCTGTTGATGTGCCGCTGCTGGTCGACATTGATACAGGTTTTGGCGGCGCATTTAATATCGCCCGCACCATCCGGGAAATGGAACGCGCCGGTGTCGCCGCCGTGCATATCGAAGACCAGGTGGCGCAAAAACGCTGCGGCCACCGGCCGGGCAAGGAAATCGTATCGTCCGAAGAAATGCAGGATCGCATCAAAGCAGCAGTCGACGCACGGCACGACAAAGATTTCGTTATCATGGCCCGCACGGATGCTTTGGCGGTTGTAGGGCTGGACGCGGCGATTGAACGCGCAGTAGCTTACGTCAAAGCCGGCGCCGATATGATTTTCGCTGAAGCGATGACAGACCTTGCGCACTACAAAAAATTCAAAGACGCGGTGAAGGTGCCATTGCTGGCCAACGCTACCGAGTTCGGCAAAACCCCGCTATTTACGAAAGAAGAATTGAAGGGCGGTGGCATCGATATGATCCTCTACCCCTTAAGCGCCTTCCGCGCGATGAACAAGGCGGCGCTCGATGTTTACAGCGCCATCCGCCGCGATGGACACCAGAAGAATGTCGTGGATAAAATGCAAACACGCGAGGAGCTTTATGATTTCCTCGACTACCACGCCTACGAGAAAAAACTCGATGTCTTTTTTGGAGGAAAGAAATGACTACCGATGTTAAACTCAAGGTAAAAACCGGTGGCCTCGCCGGTGTGAATGCGGGCGAAACGGCTATCTCCGCCGCCGGCGGCGGGCATGATCTCGATTACCGCGGGTACAGTATTTATGACCTCGCCGAACATGCGACGTTCGAGGAAGTGGCCTATCTCCTTGTGTATGGCAAACTGCCGAATACAAAAGAACTCGCCACCTATCGCACCAAGCTACAAGCCTTGCGTGATGTACCAAGGCTGCTGAAAGAAGTGCTGGAGCGCATTTCGACCAATGCGCACCCGATGGATGTGATGCGCACCGCTTGTTCGTTCTTGGGCACCATCGAACCCGAGAATAAAAGCCGCGACCAATGCGCCGTCACGGATCGGTTGCTTGGCATATTTCCAGCTATATTGGTGTATTGGTGGAAGTTTGCGCATGAAGGCAAGCGCATTGAATGCGTCACCGGCGGCAAAGGTGTCGGCGAACATTTTCTTACCTTGCTGCATGGAAAGGCGCCTTCTGCGTTACATAAGCGCGCGATGGATGTGTCGCTAATCTTGTACGCCGAACACGAATTCAACGCTTCGACCTTTGCCGCGCGCGTCGCTACCTCAACCCTCTCGGATTTCCACTCTGCGATCACCGCCGCCATCGGCACACTGCGTGGACCGCTGCATGGCGGCGCGAATGAAGCGGCGATGGAGCTGATTCAGCAATTCAAAACATCCGAATCCGCCGTCACTGGTGTAAAAGAAATGATGGCAGAGAAAAAACTCATCATGGGATTCGGCCACCGCGTCTATAGTGAGTGCGACCCACGCAATAAAGTCATCAAGGAATGGTCGCGCAAGCTGTGCACTGCAGGAGATAAAAAGAACCTGTTTGATATTTCCGAAGCGATTGAAACACTGATGTGGGACGAAAAACACCTCTTCCCCAATCTCGACTTTTTTAGCGCTAGCACCTATCACATGATGGGCATCCCCACCCCAATGTTCACGCCGGTTTTTGTCATGGCGCGCATCTCCGGCTGGGCGGCACATGTGATTGAGCAGCGCGGCAGCAACAAGCTCATCCGCCCCTCGGCCATCTATACCGGCCCGTCACATCTTCCTTATATTCCCTTAGACAAGAGAAGCTAATGAGCGCCAATGTTGAGTATAACAAGCGCCCCGAGCCCGATTCCGTCATGGTCGATATCGCCGACTATATAACGGGTTACACTATCAGCAGCGACGAAGCCTACCACACTGCGCGCCATTGTTTCATGGATACGCTAGGTTGCGGCATCCTCGCGTTGCGCTTTCCCGAATGCGTGCGACTACTGGGCCCCATCGTTCCCGGCACTGTGGTGCCCAACGGTGCGCGCGTACCCGGCACACCATACGTACTGGACCCAGTCAAGGCCGCGTTCGATATCGCCTGCATGATCCGCTGGCTGGATTTCAACGACACATGGCTTGCCGCCGAATGGGGCCATCCGTCGGACAATATGGGCGGAATTCTTGCCGTCGCCGATTACCTTAACCGCACGGGGAAAGCCAAGTTCACCATGCGTGATGTGTTGACCGCAATGATTAAGGCGCATGAAATCCAGGGCTGCATGGCGCTTGAGAACAGCTTCAATCGCGTCGGACTCGACCACGTCATTCTGGTAAAACTCGCCAGCGCAGCTGTGGTAGCTCAAATGATGGGCGCTGCTAAATCACAAATTATAGACACGATTTCGCAAGTGTTTGTCGATGGGCAATCGTTACGCACCTATCGCCATTCGCCGAATGCCGGGTCGCGCAAATCCTGGGCGGCGGGCGACGCAACCAGCCGTGCCGTGCGCCTCGCCATGATGGTGATGGCGGGCGAAATGGGCTATCCCAGCGCCATCACCGCGCCTAAATGGGGCTTCTACGATGTATTATTCAAGGGCAAACCTTTTGCCTTCCAGCGCCCTTACGGTTCGTATGTCATGGAACAGGTGTTATTCAAAATCTCTTTCCCCGCCGAGTTCCATGCGCAAACAGCGGTCGAGGCGACGGTGAAGCTACATCCCAAAATCCAAGGTCGGCTGAACGACATTAAAGAGATCAAGCTAACGACACATGAATCTGCCATCCGCATCATCAGCAAAACCGGGCCGCTACATAACTATGCCGACCGCGACCATTGCCTGCAATATATGGTGGCAATTGGCCTCATTTTTGGCAATCTCACCGCTGACCATTACGAGGATAAAGTCGCCAAAGACCCACGCATCGACGCGCTACGCGATAAAATGACAGTCGTGGAAGACAAGCGCTACAGCACGGACTACCACGACCCCGAGAAGCGTTCGATTGCTAATAAAATGCAGATATTCTTCCATGATGGCACATCAACAGAAGCGATTGAAATCGAATATCCTATCGGCCACCGCCGCCGTCGCGCCGAGGGAATTCCAGTGTTAGAGAAAAAATTTCTTAGCAATCTCGAAGGCCATTACAGCGCTAAAAAATCCGCCGAGATTTTTGCGCTCTGTCAGGATGTCAAAACATTCGAGGCTATGTCCGTGTCCACAATGATGGACTTACTCGCTACGTAGCAAACGCGATCAATCGTTCCACAACCTGCTGCAATACGACCTGCAATTGCGCGACTTTTGCATCGTCAAAATCATACGGCTGCGTCTCCTGCATGTAATTATGTTGGGCGAGTTCGAGCTGCACCGCGTGCACACCCACCGCCGGATTCCCATAATGGCGGGTGATGTAGCCGCCCTTGAATCGCTCGTTGAGCACGGCGGAATAGCCGCTGTCTTTTCCTAACACCAGCAACGACTCCGCGAGCGCACTATCCGCTGATGCCCCATCCGCCGTGCCGAAATTAAGATCGGGCAACGTGCCATCGAACAATGTCGGCACTGCTGAGGCGATGGAATGCGCGTCGAGCAACACCACGCGCGGCGATTGCGTACGCAATGAACGCAGCAGGCTGCGCAGTTTTTCGTGGTAGGGCTGCCAGTAGGCGACGGTGCGTGTCAAGGTCTCGGCCTTATCCGGTTCCCTTCCATTCATATATATCGGCGAGGAATCGAACAAAGTCGTCGGGCACAGGCCAGTGGTGAATTTACCGGGATAGAGCGGCGCATCATCCGGCGCACGATTAAGGTCAACCACATAGCGCGACATCGTGCCGATGAGCATATGCACGCCCATCGCCCGAGCAAATCCATACAGTCGGTCCACATGCCAATCCGTATCGGGCAAAGTTTTTGCCATCTTGGTGAGGCGCGGGAAAATATCCTCCGGCACGTGCGTTCCCGCATGCGGCACGCTGATGACGACCGGCAGTTTGCCTTCCAAATAGCGGTAGAGTTCCATAGCCTGCGATGGTATCCCTAGCGCATTATCGATGCAAGGAGAGCACGATGCCCCAGACAAAAACCGCCCCCAACCGACGGATCGTCACCGCCCCGCGCGGCAATACACTGAACGCGAAATCATGGCTCACTGAAGCGCCCTTGCGCATGCTGATGAACAATCTCGACCCGGAGGTCGCTGAAAACCCCGATGAGCTTGTCGTCTATGGCGGCATCGGCAAGGCGGCGCGCAACTGGGAATGTTTCGACGCCATCGTGGCAAGCCTGAAAGCACTGGAGAAAGACGAAACACTGCTGGTGCAATCGGGCAAGCCGGTCGGCGTGTTCAAAACGCACACGGGCGCGCCGCGCGTGCTCATCGCCAACTCGAACCTCGTACCGCACTGGGCAAACTGGGAGCATTTCCGCGAACTCGATAAGAAGGGCCTCATGATGTACGGGCAAATGACCGCAGGCTCGTGGATTTATATCGGCAGCCAGGGCATCGTGCAGGGCACGTATGAAACCTTCGCCGAAATGGGCCGCCAGCATTACAAGGGCGACCTCTCCGGCAAGTGGATTTTGACCGGGGGGTTGGGCGGCATGGGCGGCGCACAACCGCTGGCGGCCACCATGGCAGGTGCGTCGATGCTCGCTGTTGAGTGCGACCCCACGCGCATCGAGAAACGGCTACAAACAAAATATCTCGATAAGAGTGCGACGACGCTCGATGAAGCACTCGCACTTATCGAACAATCCAAAACGCCGATCTCTGTCGGCCTGCTCGGCAACGCGGCGGATGTGTTTTCCGAACTCGTCAAGCGCGGCGTCCGGCCCGATGCGGTGACCGACCAGACATCGGCGCACGATCCGCTCAACGGCTATTTGCCACAGGGCATGACCATGGCGGAAGCGGCAGCATTGCGCGCGAAGAATCCCGCAGAGATGATCAAACGCGCCAAGGATTCGATGGCGGTGCAAGTCCGCGCGATGCTGGCGTTCCACACACAAGGTATTCCGGTGTTCGACTATGGCAACAACATCCGCCAGATGGCGCAGGAGGCGGGCGTAAAAAACGCCTTCGATTTCCCCGGCTTCGTGCCAGCTTACATTCGTCCGCTATTTTGTCGTGGCATTGGGCCGTTCCGTTGGGCGGCTTTGTCGGGCGATCCTGCGGACATAAAAAAGACAGACGATAAAGTGCGCGAGCTACTGCCGGAAAATAAATCCCTCATGCGCTGGCTGGATATGGCGAGTGAGCGTATTAAGTTTCAAGGATTGCCCGCGCGTATTTGCTGGGTGGGCTTGGGCGACCGCGCCAAGCTCGGGCTTGCATTCAACGAAATGGTGGCGAGCGGCGAGCTTTCTGCGCCCATCGTCATCGGCCGCGACCATTTGGATTCCGGTTCCGTCGCCTCCCCCAACCGCGAAACGGAAGGGATGAAAGATGGCTCCGACGCCGTGTCCGACTGGCCGCTGCTCAACGCGCTGCTCAATACCGCTTCGGGTGCGACATGGGTCAGCCTGCATCACGGCGGAGGTGTCGGCATGGGTTTCTCGCAACATGCGGGCATGGTCATCGTCGCCGACGGCAGCGCCGACGCGGCGCGGCGATTAGAAAGAGTGCTCACCAACGACCCCGCCACCGGCGTCATGCGCCATGCCGACGCGGGCTACGAACTTGCGATTGAGTGCGCGAAAGAGAAGGGGCTTAAGTCGCCGATGGTTTCTTAATCGTCATTGCGAGGGCTTTAGCCCGAAGCAATCCACCTTCACTTTTCCCGAATGCTTGCTATTCTTAGTGTCATGAAATGATAAGAAAAGAAATGCTTATGAAATTTGAATTACAGTTACGAAAAAGAAACAACTCAAAAGACGACCTCATTGCCGATTTACAGAAAATTGCCAGTGAAATTGAGCAAAGTACCCTTACTGCATCTGTTTATGCGGAAAAGGGAAGATACGGCGTCAATACAATGCTGCGGCGTTTTGGTTCTTGGAATAATGCGCTCAAAGCCGCTGGGTTAAAACTGAGTAACCGCCTTAATATCCCTGACGAGGAACTTTTTGAAAATCTCGCATATGTGTGGCAAACTCTTGGTCGCCAACCAGTTGGCAAGGATGTAGAAAAATCTCGCGGTTTGTCTAAATTTTCACTGGGAACATACGAAAAAAGATTTGGCACATGGAACAAAGCACTCGAAGGCTTTATCAACTATATCAATAAAGATGAAACTGCCGAAAGAACGCTGGCAGAACCTGCTAAAACTAAATCCAGTCAAAGGCGAACAACTAAGAAAATCAACTGGCGTTTACGCCATATGATCCTTGTTAGGGATAACTGCATTTGTCAAATGTGCGGCACTTCCCCTGCAAAAGACCCAGATACAGAATTACATGTAGACCATATCATACCGTGGACAAAAGGCGGAGAAACACTTTCAGAGAATCTTCGGACACTTTGTTCTAAATGCAATATTGGAAAGAGCGATTTATTAATAGAGTAGTTGAATTCCCGCTTTTGCAGGAATGACAAAAAGGTGGATTGCTTCGCTACGCTCGCAATGACGGTTTATTTGAGTAACTCCCCGCTCTTCACCAGCGCATAAACCGCTTCGATATCCGGCCCAAGGATGCGGTCTTTTTTGAGGAACGGCACACGCTTGCGGATTTTGGCTTTGACCTTCTCCAGCTTCGGTGAGGTTTTGAGTGGTTTGAGCATATCAAGGGCCTGGGCGGCGACGAGCAGTTCGATGGCGATGACGTAGCGCGCATGTTCGATGACTTTCAATGCCTTAAGGCCGGCGCCGGGCCCCATCGAGACATGGTCTTCCTGGTCGTTATTCGTAGGGATAGAATCGACACTGGAGGGGAAACTTAACGATTTGCACTCGCTGACCAGCGCGGCAGCGGTGGTCTGGATCATCATCAACCCGGAGTTCAAACCACCGTCTTCGATCAGGAATGCAGGCAGGCCGCTTTTCTCCGGCTTCATCGCGCCGTTGATGCGGCGTTCGGAAATCGCCGCCAGTGTGGCCAGTGCGGCAGCGATACGGTCACACACCCGCGCCGGGTAAATCGCATGGAAGTTGCCGCCGTGGATGACTTCCTCACGGTCGGGGAATAGCAGCGGGTTGTCTGTCGTCGCGTTGATTTCATTTTCGAGGATTTCTTTGGCGTGGGAAAGTTCCTCCCACACCATACCATGCACCTGCGGCGCGCAGCGCAGCGAATAGGCGTCCTGCACCTTGTCGCAATGCGCGTGGCTTTTTTCGATTTCAGTGCGCCCCAGCCATGTCGCAATCGCGCGGCCACATTCAAGCGTTCCCTTCTGGCGCTGCTCTTTCAGCAACGGCGTGTCGGTCAGGTGGTGACTGGCGCGCATGGCCTCGACCATCATCGCCGCCGCGAGGTTCGCCGTGTCGAGTAATTGCGAGGCCTCCGACCACGCCTTCACCGCCATCGCCGCCGTGAGTTGTGTGCCGTTGATGAGGCAAAGACCCTCTTTGGGTCCAAGCTGAATCGGTTTGAGTTTGGCTTTTTTCAGCGCCGTGTCTGCGCTCGCCCGCGCGAAGCCTTTACCGCTCGGCATGGTGCATTCACCCTCGCCAATCGTCGTGAGCACCGCATGGGCGGAAGGCGCTAAGTCGCCCGAGGCGCCGACACTGCCGCGCGCGGGCACGCAGGCGAGGATGCCTGCCTCAATCGTTTTGATGATCTGTTCGAGCTTGGAAAGCGCGAGGCCGCGATGGCCGCGACAGACGGAATTGAGCAGGATAATCCACATCGACAGCACGAGGTCGCGCGGAAGTTCCTCCCCGACACCGCAGGCATGCGAGCGGATAATGTTGCGCTGAAGCTCGGCGATCTGGTTAGGCTTAATGCGTGTTTTGGCGAAATAGCCGAAGCCGGTATTCAGCCCGTAAACCGTCGCGCCACTACGCACGAGCTTGTTCAGGAATTTTTCTGCGGCGGACACACGCTTCTTCGCTGACTCGCCAACACGGATTTTTAGCTTCGCCTTCGGTTCAAGCGCCAGTGCGGAAAACGCTACCAGTGTTTCAACATCCAGTGATTCGCCATCAATCATAATCTCAGCCATTTTCGACCTCTCGTAATACGCCGCGACGGATCACCGCGCGGCAGGGATTTCTCTCTGCGTGATAGGATAGTTCGTCGGGATGCGCAATATCCCACAGCGCTAAATCTGCCTGTTTGCCGACTTCAATCGTGCCGACATCGCTTAATCCAAGCGCTTTTGCCGCATGACGAGTGACGCCTGTCAGCGCTTCCGCAGGAGTGAGCTCAAACAATTCGTGGCCCATATGCAGTATCCGCAGCAGGCTGGTGATGGGCGATGTGCCGGGGTTACAATCCGACGCCAGCGCCAGGGCGACACTTGCTTTGCGCAATGCGGCGACGGGTGGTTTATGAGTTTCCTTCAACGTATAAAACGCACCGGGTAGGAGTACAGCAACGGTTTTTGCTTTAGCCATCGCCGCAATCCCAGCATCACTTATATATTCCAGATGGTCGGCGGAGAGTGCGTTATATTTGGCCGCGAGCGCCGCCCCGCCCTGATTAGACAATTGCTCGGCATGGAGTTTGACCGGAAGTCCAAGCTTCTGCGCCGTGTCAAAGATGCGTGTGATTTGTGCCGGAGTAAAACCGATATTTTCGCAGAACCCATCCACCGCATCGGCGAGTTTTTCTTTGGCAATCGCAGGCAGCATCTCGTTGCAAATGAGGTCAACATAGCCATCCGCATTGCCCTTGAATTCAGGTGGCACGGCATGCGCACCTAAAAATGTGGTGCGTACCGTGATTGGGTATGCTGCAGCAAGCTTGCGGGCGACGCGCAGCATCTTTATTTCGCTTGCCGTATCCAGCCCGTAGCCGGATTTGATTTCGATGGTGGTCACCCCCTCGCGCAGGAAATCCTGCAGGCGTTTGCTTGCGGATTCTAAAAGTTCGCTATCCGATGCCGCGCGTGTTTCACGGACGGTGGAGAGAATCCCGCCGCCAGCTTCAGCGATTTCCTTGTAGGTTTTTCCTTGCGCGCGCATGGCATGTTCGTGGTCGCGATTGCCCGCGTAGACAAGATGGGTGTGACAATCGATCAGGCCAGGTGTGAGCCATTTTCCCTTCGCATCATGCGTTCTTTTGGCAGGGTTGGCGGTACTCTTGCCAACCCACGCAATCCGCCCATCCTTAATGCCGACGGCGCCGTTTTCAATCACACCATAGCCGTCCACCATCGTCGCCAGATGGGTGTTGGTGATGAGCATGTCGAAGGTTTCGTGGTTGTTTGCCACCGGCAACTCCGGTAAAAGCGCTTTATTGAATGAGCGCATCATAAATGAGGCCCGAACGCATGCAATGGGAAAGACCAGCCGCGATCTTCGCCGCCACCGCGCTCACCGCCGCCGGTTGGCAGAAGGATGTGTTGATCACGCTGGATGGAACGGGAGTAATCGCCAGCGTCACCGCCAACAGCAAAGTGCCAGCAGGCGCGCCAGCGTTCGACCTCATCCTGCCCGGCATGAGTAATGTGCATTCCCACGCATTTCAGCGTGCCATGGCAGGGCTTGCCGAACATTCCTCCGGACAGGATCAGGATAATTTCTGGAGCTGGCGTGAGGTGATGTACCAGTTTGCGCTGACGCTTACCCCGGAACAGGTAGAATCCAGCGCTCGCTCGCTTTATGTTGAATTGCTGAAGCGAGGTTATACGTCGGTCGGCGAATTCCACTACATGCACCATGATACAAACGGCGATCCTTACGCTAATCCTGCCGAGCTTTCTGAGCGTATCGTTGCTGCAGCAGAAAGTGCCGGTATTCATCTCACCCACCTGCCCGTACTGTATGAAACCGCCAATGTTGGTGGGATTACGGCACACAGTGATCAGCGTCGCTTTATCCATACGCCGGATGCTTATCTACGACTGCTGGAAGCCCTCCAGAAAAAATATGGAACATCGCCGAATATCACACTTGGCGTTGCCCCCCACTCGCTGCGCGCAGTGAACCCAGAGTCATTGAAGTTGGTGCTGGAGACACTGCCCAGTCTGGGTTTAAGCGACTGCACGTTGCATATCCACGCTGCCGAGCAGGAGAAAGAAGTTGCCGATTGCGTAGCCTTCAGCGGCGAAAGACCGGTGGAATGGCTGCTGAATCATATGCAAATCGACAAGCGCTGGTGCCTGATCCATGCCACGCATATGACGGTGGAGGAAACCAAGCGTCTCGCTGCCTCGGGCGCAGTAGCCGGAGTATGCCCGACGACGGAAGCCAATCTGGGTGACGGGATATTTCCAGCACAATCCTATGTTAAAGCAGGCGGAAAATTCGGCATCGGCACGGACAGCAATGTCTGCGTCAGCCCATTTGAAGAATTGCGGATGTTGGAATACGCGCAGCGCCTCTCCTTACGCAAACGCACGCTGCTTGCCTCCGGCACATCCGCCTCCACCGGCCGCGCGCTCATTGACGCTGCCACAGCAGGCGGCGCGCAGGCACTGGGCATTCGCGCTGGCTGTATTGGCAAAGGCTACCGCGCCGATCTCGTAGCGCTATCGACGCAGGACCCGCTGCTCGCCGACAAGCAAGGCGACCGTATCCTCGACACGCTGATATTTGTCAACGACCGTCCGCCGGTAACCGATGTGTTCGTCGCCGGCAGACATGTCATCGTCAATGGCCGTCACGCACAAAGCTAGGCTCTTTTAGCGCATGTCTGCGCTTTATTTTCCTATAGAGCATAAAAACAAACGCCCCGGCGGTTTGAACCGCCGGGGCGTAAACGTTGTAGTGTAACTTCTGATCTAGTTGATGATCGTGAAGTCAGCGGCTGTCAGCGCTATCTTGGTGCTGACCAAGGCAATCTGCACTGCTGCACCGGCACCGCTGCCGTCTGCATCGTAGTACAGTTTGCCGTTCGACGTGTTGTAGATGAGGAAGTCGTCAGCATCCACTGCCGCCGCAACCCCTGCGCCGGAGATGAAGTGCGCAGCGTTCAACGCACCGACACCGCCGATGAAGGCCGCAGTGAAGATGTCGTTATCGAGCTGGAAGCTGTCGTCACCGTTAACAACCGACGAGAAGTCCTTGAGGGTTTTGAGGTTGGCAGTACCCAGCGCGGTATCGAACAGGAAGACATCGTCCCCGGCTTCACCGTAGAGTTTGCTGTCCTTGCCCAGGCCGCCGTTGATCGTGTCGTTGACAGCACCGCCTCGAATCTCGTCGTTGCCGTCGCCGCCGTTGAGTTCGTCAGCACCCGCCTCGCCGTAAAGCTTGTCGTTACCGCCATCGCCGTTCAGCGTATCGTCACCATCAGCACCGCCACCCAGGCTGTCGCCACCATAGAGCTTATCGTTGCCGAGGCCACCGTTGAGCTCGTCCTCATCGTCACCGCCGACGAGCGAATCGGTACCATCACCGCCGTTCAGCGTATCCTGGTTGGCCTCGCCGTAGAGCTTGTCGCTGCCGATATCACCGTTGAGTTCATCATCATCACTGCCGCCGGTGATAGAGTCGTTACCGTCACCGCCGTTGATGGTGTCGTCCTCATCGTCGCCGTCAAGGGTATCCTTGCCGAGACCGCCATCGATGGAGTCTTCATCGTTACCGCCGTTAATATCGTCATTGCCGTCGCCGCCGTCGATCGTGTCCTCACCGTTGCCGCCGGTGATGGTGTCTTTATCGGTACCACCATCGAGCGAATCGTCGCCGCCGTCACCGTCGATCGAGTCATCGTCGTCACCGCCGTCAACGGTGTCGTTATCGTCGCCCCCAGCGATCGTATCATCGCCAGTTTCACCAAGGATCGAATCGTCCTCTGTGCCGCCGGTGAGCGAATCGTTACCGGCACCGCCTTCCAGCGTGTCCTCATCACCTTCACCGTGCAGCGTATCGTTACCGACACCGCCGAGAAGCGAATCATCACCGGCACCGCCGCTGATGGAGTCATTGCCAGCAAGGCCGTCGATGTCATCACCGCTTGCCAAACCGGCAATCGTGTCGTTGCCCGCCGTGGTAAGGCCGGTGACGGTGAGTGTATCACCCGCATCGAAGATGAGTGCGCCAAGTGCGGCATACTGAGTCGTGTTGATCGTTGCCGCGTTGTCGGTCAGGTCGATGATATCAATGCCCGCCGTACCGAGCGCGGTAATTGCACCCGCTGTCAACGCGGCTAATTGGGCGCCGCTCATCGTCAGCGTGACCACGTCCGCACCGGTGAGGGTCACCGTACCCAGCGCGTCATACTGCGCTTTGGTCAGCTCCAGCACGTTATTGGTGGCGTTGAGGATATCGATGCCATCGCTGTCAAGGTCACCGATCTCGCCTGAGGTAAGCGCCGCGATATTGGCGCCGGTATCAGCAAGGGTAACCACGTCCGCCGGAGTGAGCGCGATGGTGTTTTGGAATGCGTCCTCGTACTGTTCAACGGTCAGCGACAGCACGTTGTCGGAAGCATTGAACGTCACTGACGCGCTAAGATCATCGAGCGCTACCATTTGCAACGCTGTCAGCGCTGCCAGGTTAGCACCTGTATCGACAACCGTGATCGCGTCAGTCGCATCCACGTCAACGCCGCTATCGGCCAGCGCCGCAGCCTGTGCCGCAGTGAGTGTGATCGCGTTGGTTGAGGAGTTGATGCTGTCGACGAGATCATCATCGAGATCACCGATGGCCCCCGCCGAGAGCCCGGCAATGTTGGCACCGGTGTCGGTTAATGTCACAGCATCACCCGCCGTAAGCACTGTCGTGCCCAGCGCACTATATTGCGCTACCGTGAGTGACAAGACGTTGTCGGACGTGTTGATCGCATCGAAATTGGCGTTATCCAGCGCGGCAAAATCCGCTGCGGAGAGCGCCGCAACGTTAGCGCCGGTATCCACCAGCGTGACGGTATCACCGCTTGCTGCAACCCCGCCGTTATCGATAAGCGCCTCTGCTTGCGCGGCGGTGAGGTTCAGCACGTTGTTGTCGGTCGAATCGAAGATATCCACACTTCGCGAAGAGGCAATGTAGACGGCCATCGCCACCGCACTCAAGCCTTCGATATTGGCCTGGGTATCGGCGAGAGTGAGTGTATCGCCGCCAGAGAAGGTGAGTGCAACTGCGGCATCCCACTGCGCTTTGGTAAGGCTGATCGCGTTGTCGGTAGCATCGACAGCATCGACAAAGAAACCATTCAAGTTCGCGATGTCCACTGTCGTCAGCGCCGCAATGTTGGCACCCGTATCCGCCAGGGTGATCGTATCACCGGCGACAAGCACCGTTGTACCCAGTGCAGCGATCTTAGCTGCCGTGAGCGATAAAACGTTGTCCGAAGCGTCGATGATATCCACACCGGCGTTATCGAGTGCACCAATCTGGCCCGCGGAAAGCGCGCCAATGTTCGCACCGGTATCCGCCAAGGTGACCGCGTCACCTGCAGCGATAACAACCGTGCCCAGTGACGAGGCTTGCGCCGCCGTGAGGGAAATGGCGTCGTCGGAAGCGTTGATCGCATCCACACCGGCGTTATCGAGTGCCGCGATTTGCGCAGCGCTCATCGCGGCGATGTTGGCACCGGTATCAACAACGGTGACCACGTCACCCGCAGCAATGACCACCGAGCCCAGCGCGGTCGCTTGCGCAACGCTCAGGTTGATTGCGTTGTCGGACGCATCGATTGCATCGACGTTGGCACCCGCCATGGCGGCGATGTTGACGGTCAAGATAGCGGCAATGTTGGCGCCGGTATCAACCACGGTAACCGTATCAGCGGAAGTGAAGGTTTTGTTGACGCCCGTCACTGCACCCACTTGGTCGGCGGTGAGGTTCAGCGCGTTGTTGGTGGAATCGAATACATCCACACCCTGCGAAATATAGCTGCCGAAGTTGCCCGATGTCAGCGCCTCGATGTTGGCTTGCGTATCGGTCATGGTGACCACGTCAGCGCCGGTCAAGGCGATCGCCGTACCGTCGGCCAGCGCATCGAGCTGGGCGATGCTCAGGCTGAGCACGTTGTCGGTCGCATCCCACGTATCCACGTTGGAAAGCGCGTTAATCGCCGCAGCGCCCTGCGCCGCGAGGTTGGCACCGGTATCTGCCATGGTAACGGCATCACCGGCAGTGAGTGCAATACCACCGAGCGCGCCATATTTAGCCACCGTGAGGCTGAGTACGTTGTCGGTCGCGTTGATGGTCACCGAATTCGCGCCGGCTTCAATGACGGCCAGCGCGGTGATCTGACCGACCGACAGCGCAGCAATGTTGGCGCCCGTATCGGCAATCGTGACATCATCAGTCGCAGCGACAGTGGTGGTGCCGAGCACGGCAGCTTGCGCTGCGGTGAAGGTGATGACGTTGTCCGAAGCGTCGAAAATCACTGCCGCGGCCAGACCGTCAAGCGCGGTAATTTGGCCAGCGGTAAGGCCGCCAATGTTAGCGCCGGTATCAGCAATCGTGATTGTATCGGTAGCATCGACAGTAATATCGCCCAGCGCCGCTGCCTTTGCAGCCGTCAAGGTAATCGCGTTGTCCGAAGCGTTAATGAGCACCGTGGCGGCGAGTGCCGCGAGGTCGGTGAAGTCGGCAGCAGCCATGGCACCGATAGCTGCACCCGTATCCGCCACGGTGAGCGTATCGGAGGAGTGAACGGTGACATCGCCCAGCGCCGAAGCTTTCGCTGCGGTCCAGGTGAAGGCGTTGTCGGAAGCGTTGAGGAGTACGGTGCCGGAAAGGCCAGCCAGTACGCCGATTTCACCAGCGCTGAAGCCACCGATGGCCGCACCGGTATCCACCACGCTAAGTGTGTCAGTGGCGTGAACACCAACACCAGCCAGGGCCGCTGCTTTCGCCACATCCCATGTAAAGGCGTTGTCGGAAGCGTTGATAACAACGGTGGCCGCCAAGCCGTCCAGCGCAGTGATCTGGCCCGCGGTCAGCGCACCGATATTCGCACCGGTATCGACAATGGTAACCGTGTCGGAGACAGCAATATCAACCGTGCCCAGCGCGATGGCTTGTGCCACGGTGAGGCTGATGGCGTTGTCGGAAGCGTCGATAACATCAACGTCATAGCCAGCCGCGTCGAGATCACCAATGTTTGTTGAAGAAAGCGCTGCGATGTTAGCGCCTGTATCAGCCAGCGTGACGGTGTCACCGGCGGTGAGCAGGACATCACCCAAGGCCAGGAACTGCGCGGCAGTCAGTGAGTAGGCGTCGCCGCCGGTGTCGTCGAAGGTCACCGTGGCGTCTTTATCAGCAAGATTATCGATCTGAGTGGAGGTCAGCGAGCCGATATCCGCATCCGAGACCAAGACTGCATCACCTGCGATGAGGGAAATGTCGCCAATAACGGCTGCCTTTGCGACATCCAGTGTGTAAGCGTTACCGCCGGTATCGTCGAAGACGATAGAAGCGGCTTTGCCAGCAAGATTGGAAATCTGGCCAGAGGTCAGCGCGCCGACATCACCATCGAGGATAGTGACCGTGTCCGTCGCAGCGAGCGAAATACCGCCGAGAACCGCCGCCTGAGCCACACTCAAGGAGTAAGCGTTATCCGACGCGTCGATAGTGACCGCGGCGGAAAGCGCATCAAGGATAGTGATCTGACCCGCGGTCAGGTCATCGATATTGGCGCCTGTATCCGAAATGGTGATCGTGTCGGACGCCGCAACATCCACCGCGCCCAGCGCCGCAGCTTGTGCGGCAGTGAAGGTGATGGCGTTGTCAGTGGCGTCGATAGCATCCACACCCGCACCAGCGAGCGCCGCGATGTTGGCTGCCGACAGGCCTTGAATGTTGGCGGCGGTGTCAGACAAGGTAACCGTGTCGCCGTTATTGAGGTTCACCGCACCCAGCGCGTTGAACTGCGCCACTGTGAGGCTGAGCGCGTTGTCCGACGCGTTGATCACGTCGATAAGTTTCGCTGCAAGACCGCCGATAGTACCAGCACTCATCGCGGCGATGTTGGCACCCGTATCGAGGATGGACACAACGTCGGCCCCGGTGAGCGTGAGCCCACTACCGAGTTCCGCAACTTGCGCCACCGTAAGCGAAAGCGTGTTGCCACTGGAATCGAGCACGACTGCCGCATCCTTGGCCGCCAGGTTCGCGAGCTCAACCGTCGTCAGAGCAGCAAGGTTGGCACCGGTGTCAGCTACTGTAACCGTATCGCCTGCAGCAAGGACGAGATCGCCGACAGCCGCGGCTTTGGCCGCCGTCAACGTGTAGGCATCGCCGCCGGTGTCATTAAGGGTAACGGTGGCGTCCTTGTCGGCAAGGTTATCGATCTGGATTGACGTCAACGCACCGATATCGCCATCTGATACCAATACCGCATCCGAGGAATGTAGCGCAATATCGCCGACAACCGCAGCCTTGGCCACGTCGAGCGTATAAGCGTTACCGCCCGTGTCGTCGAAGATGACGGAAGCGGCAAGGCCCGCGAGATCCGTAATGTCGGCAGCAGCCAGTGCGCCAATATCAGCATCCGAAACGGTAAGCGTATCGGTTGCATCCACCGTGATGTCGCCCAGCGCCGCTGCTTTGGTCGCATCCCAGGTGAAGGCGTTGTCCGACGCATTGATGAGTACTGTGCCGGCGACTCCGGCGAGATCGCCGATATCCGCTGCGGAAAGACCGCCAATGTTGGCGCCCGTATCCGAAATCGTAAGCGTATCGGAAACATCAACGGCAATGCCAGCAAGCGCGGCTGCCTTTGCAGCGTCCCAGGTGAAGGCGTTATCGGAAGCGTTAATGGTCAAGGATAAAGCAGAAGCCTCGATCGTGGCAAGCTCGCCGATGTCGGCAGCGGTCAAGGCACCGATATTGGCGCCGGTGTCGGCAATCGTTACCGCATCGGTACCAGCAATCACAATCGTATTTAATGCGGCAGCTTGTGCGGCAGTGAATGAAATAACGTTGTCCGACGCGTTAATAGTGATCGACAAAGCGGTGGCGGCAAGCAGATCCGCAAAGTCGGCAGCACTCATGCCGCCAATGGCAGCACCAGTGTCGGCAATCGTGACCGCATCGTTGGCGGCAATGCCGACTGCGCCGAGGGCCGAAGCTTTCGCCGCCGTCCAGGTGAAGGCGTTATCGGAAGCGTTGATTTCATCGACAAAGTCACCGGCAAGACGACCGATTTCAACAGCGGTGAAGCCACCAATGGCAGCGCCGGTATCCGCCACCGTTACCACGTCAGCAGTAGTGAAGGCAGCGCCGTTCGTTACCGCGTTGATTTTAGCCACGGTGAGGTTGAGGACGTTATCCGTCGCATCCACAACATCCACACCTTGCGTGACATACGCAGCGAGCGCTGCGGCGCTGAGCGCTTCGATGTTGGCTTGCGTATCGGCGAGGGTTACGGTATCGCCCGCAGCAAGCGTGATGGGGAATGCGGCAAGCGCATCAAGCTGTGCGAGGCTGAAGGTAGCCGCGTTGTCGGTCGCGTCATAGGCGACGACCTGCGAATCCAGGGCAGCGATGGCCGCAGCGCTGATGGCGGTAAGGTTGGCGCCAGTATCCGCCAGCGTGACGCTATCGCTTGCATGCAGCTTGGCAATACCCGCGTCATATTTTGCTTTGGTCCAGGAAATGACGTCGTTGGAAGCATTGAGCACATCTACCGTTGCCGTACCGAGCTCACCCACCGTCAGTGTGGCGATGTTGGCGCCAGTATCAGCAATAGTAACCGTATCGCCCGCGGCAAGCGTGACGGCGCCGAGCGAAGTGAATTGCGCCACGGTGAGCGATAGCGCGTTGTCCGACGTATCGATGGTGTCAACGCCGTTGGAGGCGAGCGCAGCGATTTGCACTGCGGTAAGCGCCGCCGTGTTCGCGCCCGTGTCGGCCAGCGTAACGGTGTTCGACGCGTCAATCGCCATACCGCCGTTGGTAATGGCACTGTATTGCGCAACGAGGTAGGAGACAGAACCATCCGATGCGGTGACGATGCCGAAGCCTTTGGCAGCAATCGCCGTGAAGTTGGCCGCCGAAACACCAGCAAGGTTGGCGCCGCTATCAGAAAGAATAAGGAAGTCGTCCCCGTCGACCGTAACCGCGCTTGCCGCCAGCGCTACTGACTGGTCAGCGGCCAGAGTGATCAAATCGTCGCTCGCATCAATGGCGTCTATCCCGTTGGCGGCCAGCCCGGAGATCTGCGCGGCGGAGAGCCCCGCAATGTTCGCGCCCGTATCATCGATGGTGTAGACATCGCCACCAGCGTATGGCTGGCTGGCGCCATCGCCGAGATAGAATGCTACAGTAATGTTGAAATTGGCCATGATGGAACTCCCTAAAGGATTAAACGGTTAAATTGAGTGAATAGGATTGGTTGGAATTGGTTAATAGCAAGCCGCGTAAGCGAGCAATAGCGGAGACTGCGATATGCATAAGCGGCGCGCAAGCGAAGAGCAATACAGCTGACGGCGCGGCGGCGCGCGACCCTTGTCCAGATGCTGCTTCGAGCGAGCGTTTCATTTTTTTAACGATCATCGGTACTCCGAAATTGATTACACTACCTGTGCAGGATCGACTGGTAAGCTACCAAGAACATTGACGCTAATTGAACGCAAGTTTGATACCCCACTATCGCAGCGAGTGTACATTGCTTTGGGTGTATTATCTTTACTAAATGTCGATTTTTATTTTTGTAGGTGCAAGTATATCACGCCGCGAAAGCCGACCTTCGCAAAGGCGCGGAAATACTTTGTTACACCATGTTTGGCACGCCGCATAGCTTGTGGATAAGCTTGTGACCTATTCCGTTAAGTCGCGTTATAGCGGCGGTTAATAATTTATTAATTTTAAAACACCCTGTTAACTAAAACATTAACCAAAATTTGGATGCCGAATGCACAAGAAGTCATTATGAGTGGTGCATTATTCATTAGCCTCGGAGAATCCCATGCAGCTACCTCGCTCTACCCTTATGATCGGCCTTGTCGCCGTTGCGGGGATTGCCGCACTGACCATCATGCAGCGCCCTGCATTACACGTTGAATCAGAAGCCATCGGCGAGAATGGCGCCATTGCTGAACCATACGCACTCTGCAAAGCAACGGAAACCAGCAAAAGCGGGCGCGGCGAGAATATACGACCCACGATTTCCTGGTCGGATGCGCCAAAAGAAACCAAGTCGTTCGCACTCGTTATATCCGATCCCGATGTGCCTGCCGATTTCACCGATGCGGGCAAAGAGGGAAAAACCATCCCTGCCAATGCGCCACGTCAGATATTCTACCACTGGGCGCTGGCAGATATTCCGGCAGACATTGTCAGCATCCCCGGTGGCAACGCACGTAAAGCGCCCGGCTTCGGCGCGGCGGCCCTGAGTGATCTTGGCAGTTATGTGCCCAATGCGAAAAACTACGGGGGGCCCTGCCCACCTTGGAACGATGAACGCGTGCACCACTATCACTTCACCATCTATGCGCTTGATGTGCCGACTCTGGGATTGCCGCCGAACGCCACGGCAAAGGATATGGCGGCTGCCGTCGCCGACCATACGCTGGCATCGGGGAAAATCATCGGCACCTACACGCTGAATCCGGCGTTGCGGAAATAGCAAACCCTGAAATACCGTTGCCGCGCCATAGTAATTCATCTATCCAAACCCTCGTGGAGAGGTGGCCGAGTGGTTTAAGGCAGCAGTCTTGAAAACTGCCGTACTGGCAACGGTACCGTGAGTTCGAATCTCACCCTCTCCGCCATTATTTATTCCAAGGAAATCTGATACAATTCATTTTTCCTTGGAAATAATGGCAGGAATCCTTACTTGTAAGCCAAGCTGGGCTTTATTGGATTTTCTTGCATCCAAGTCAAATACGGGTAGATTTGCGGGTAGATTTACCTGCAGGAGTCTAACTCATGGCGCTCACAGAACTGGCGATTAAGAGCCAAAAACCAAAATCAAAAGCCTATCGCGTTGCCGATGCTGGGGGTCTAACGCTTGAAATAGCCCCTTCTGGTAGCAAACTATGGCGCTGGCGCTATTACTATCACGGTAAAGAGCAAATGCTCGCTCTTGGCAAATATCCCACCGTTACCCTTGCTGAAGCCAGAAAGCGGCGCGATGCAGCGCGTGCCTTATTGGAGGCAGGCAAACACCCCTCGCGCGAGAAGCAAGCCACCAAGCTGCGCCGAATAAGCGAAGGCGAGAATACCTTTGAGCGTGTCGCCCGCCATTGGATGACAACCAAACAAAAGGGCCTGAATAAAAAATACGTCACTCAAAACCTTGCGCGCATGGAGCAGCGAGTTTTCCCGATGATTGGCAACCTACCTATTGCAGAGATAACCATTCCCGATGTGGTGCGCGTAGTGGAGAGTATTAGCGAACGCGGCACCATCGAAACTGCCAAGCGGATGAAACAAATCATAAGCCAAGTATTTCGGTATGCAGCGCAGCGCGCCATGTGTGAGCATAACCCTGCTGCTGACTTACGCGGTATTTTACCTACACCAGATAAAAAGCATCACGCCTGCGTTCCCCTCAATGAATTACCTCAGCTATTAAAGGCCATCGAAGCCCGTGAGCCTGACCTCACCAAGGCCGCGATGGAGCTGCTCGCCCTTACCTTTGTGCGCACTGGTGAGCTTATCGGCGCGAAGTGGGATGAAATCGACTGGGTGCGCGAGGAGTGGCACATACCCGCAGAACGCATGAAGATGAAGCGGCCGCATGTGGTGCCGTTATCAAAGCAAGCTATTACCATACTCCATGAGTTGCGGCGTCGGACAGGTAACCACGAGTACGTCTTTTTTAGCGCCGCTAGCAAAAGCAACCATGTCAGCAACGGGATTGTACTCATGGCACTGCGTCGCATGGGTTATCAGGGGCGCATGACGGGGCACGGCTTTAGAACGCTTGCCAGCACCATCCTAAACGAAAAGGGCTACCCACCTGATGTAATCGAGCGCCAGTTGGCGCATGAGGACAGCGACAAGATACGTTCGGCCTACAACCGTGCCGAGTACCTGCTCGAACGCAAGAAAATGATGCAAGATTATGCTGATATTCTCGATGCCATGATGAAGCCAGCCAAGGACAAGGTCGTTAAGATGAAGAGGGCTGCGCGATGACTATAGAGCGTTTCCCTTACGAGGTGAGCGTACTGCCGGACAAAGTGCGGGTTAAGTTTGATGGCAAGCATGACCCAAAGGAAGCTGATGCGCTCATCAAGCAGGCAATTATGAATAGTACCCCCAGAGCCCGCATAGAGAAGCTGCGGCGGCATCCTGAAATGGGAGCAGAAGCTGACCGCCTTCAAGCCTTGCTTGCCGCAGGTGTAACCGATGATGGGTTCTTTGATAAAATCGCCCTTGCAGAAAAAGATGCATTTTTGCTGGACGCCCACCCAAAACTCTTGAGGGATGCAAAGCGGCAAGCTGGTGCGAGAAAAGAACGGCGACCAGAAATAACTCATTGGATTGAGCAGCATTTGAGACATGACCCCAGAGCTAAAAGCCCAGATTTATGGAAAATCGCTCCTGAATTTATTACCGATGCCATTACGGAACATCCTTTCAAGAAACGTGTCACCGCTGTTCGAAAGAAAATGAAGTGCGCTGCTAATAAATAGCGGCGCAGTCGTCATTTAAGCTGCCTCCATCCAAACAATTCTGTTTGGACTCTTGGAGGTCAGACAATGACAAAAATCCTAAAATTACCCGCTGTAATGGAAGCTACGGGACTATCTCGTTCATCCATTTATGCTTTCATCAAAAAGGGCAGTTTTCCTGCAGCCATTCGTTTAGGTGCACGCGCTGTCGGCTGGGATGAAGCCGAAATCGCCACATGGAAAGAGCAGCGAATTGCCCAGCGCGCTGCGTGAAAAGACCCATACAGAAAACCCCACCTGTCTGGGTGGGGTCTTTGCGGGTCTCTGGTGGGAGTCCCCGCATCGTTGATTGCGACTGCACGAGCGATTGTAATGTTATCGCTCATCGTGTCAACGCCGATGTCCTGCCCACGGTTGTGCCTTCCCGATTCCAAAAGGCTCTATCTCCGCGCGGTCTTTGCCCTTTAAGACGAGTTAAAGAGGGATTTCCGAGCGCCCGAATGGTCGTTAGCGTCCTGAGGGATAACCTGACACGAAAGCCCAAGCATCCGGCGTAATGAACATGCGGAAGGGGAGACCGGCTGGTCACCGATAATAGACAGTCAGGCTATACGGGGATGAAAAGCTAACCGTCTAAACCGTGAGAACTCCTGTGAGGGAGGGAGACGAGCGGAAAGCGGAGTATTGCCTAAAATTTAGGTGACGTTTTTTAGAATTATATTTCAATAGGGTGGGCGGGGTCGCTTCAATTCTAAAAGAGCCTCGACTCGGTGACACGGCACATCAAACTCTCTTATCACAAACTCAGAATTTTGCCCTCGCGCGCGCGGATGCTCGTTAGCAGATACTCAAGGCCATCCTAACGGCTTTCTCGCTTGGTTCCTTCAATTTTGGGAGGGCAAAGCGCCTCAAAGCTGCCTTCCCAGTTCTTACGCGCAGCATCCTCGCAACTCAACCAATCGGCCCTTCGTCCAAGTTCTTTATCCAAGCGGGCGAAGAATAGATTGAACGCTGCGGGGCTAAATATCTTTGCCTCGCCAGTGGAACTTGGGAGCGTATAAACGCTAGTTCCCGCGATGGCACCTGTTGCGCCACCAGTTTGGATACTGCTTAGGTCTAGGTATATCTTTGTTCCCTTGCCCGTTTTTTCGGTGTCAACTTTCCACTGGGTTACGCCTTCGTGAAACGCAAGCAGAAGAAAGAGCGTCCACGGCTTGGTGGCAACCAGACCGCGCGGTTGATGTGAAATGGTGTATTCGTTGTCGGACTTCCTTAACACTTCTTCTGCCGCGCGAATCAGCCTTTCCTGAGACAAGCCATAAGTACGACTGGCAACTAAAAGGTACTCCTCTCTCGTGACCTGTCGATTTTCGGCGCAGGCGGCAACGAGAAGGGTTAACGCAAGAACGAATGACTTCATATCAATGACTCCTGTCAGCTTAAGGTTTAAGCCACGCTTTAGATTGAGGTGAAAACAAAAGGCAAAATGCCACTATCTGTAATATCATTGGTGCGATAATGAGGATGCCGATTATACCAAGTGAAAGATAAGTTTCTAATGAGGCAACAAATGGCAAGAATCCGAGTCCCCAAATAACAACAAAAATCCATTTAGCCGTATTGCTTTGTCTTCGACTTATGAAGAACACTAAAGTTAGCGTTATAGCTATAGCGACCACGAATGTTGCCATCGTAAAACCTTTTCCAAAAGCATCGCTGAATAGCTTGTAATTCAAAAGCATATTGATTACTGAAATCAACTGCGAGACCAACATCAGTTGCTCAAACTTTTTTATATGCTCAGGCATGCTTTTCATAAAATTACCTCGTTGATATTGCCCATCCACACGCCGCCGCAACCTTGCCGATGTGCGAGTAAAACCCACGCAAATTGAAACGAACTAAGGCAAGCGATGAGTTGAATGGTAAAAACTCAAAAATCATCTCTTCGGCACCCAGCATGCTTTTCGCAAGCTGTATAGGATGCGGAGCGAATAATGCTTCGCCATCAGTCGATTTGCCCCACGACTGGTTGTAAGCAGGGTTTTTATCAATTCTGATTCTGACACCTGCCTTTTGATAAGAGTATGCGCCTGACTTAGCCTGCGTGTAAGTGTGGACATAAATTTCTGTTCGATTTTCTTTGCAACGCACCGTTAGCGTGGGTCGTACATTCTTAAGCCACGCCTGCACTTCATTGGTGGCATCAAGTTCGAGAGCGATTCCCTGACTATCATCCATTGGAGAGGTCGTGTTATAGACCCTCCAAGACGGAGTCGAATAATCGCTGGTTTTTTTAGGTTCAGTATTGGTTTTTATTTTACCAAAAAACTGCGGGCATTCACCGCCACGGCAATACCCCTTCAGGAATCCTTCTTTGGCAGCCTCCTGATAAGCTGGATTAGAGACAAGAAAATAAATGGCTAAAGCAAGGCTGCCTAATGCAGTTTTGCGTTTGTTTCCCACCCAAAGCACTGTCGCTATGAGCAGAAAAAACAAGATGGTCATCGGCTCCCCCCACTGGTGGCCGGGGAGTTTCAAAACCTACTGTAAGGAAGGTCGCGCATATCTTTAGGCTTTCGCCCTGAACATACACATGCGCCTCCCCGACCGTGTGGTCGAGGAGTGCTTGCGGTGCACTTGAACCGCTTACAGTAGGGGTTTGAACGCCCCACCTAGCTTGGCTAGGCGAAGTGCATAATAGCCGTTATACGCCGCATGGCAACGATTTACATATAGGTGCATTTTTTGAATATTCGTCGGAAGAATACCGTTTGTATCTTGCAAGCTATGAATCCAAGTTGATGCACTGGAATCCAAGGTATTGGTGGGTAGAAAAGCGGGTAGATTACTGATGCCATGAAGGAAGGTTGGCTGCTGCCAAGGCTTGCAGGCTATTGTTAGGCTGTCACCCTCCGCCATTACACCGTCAGGCCGAGATGAGCCTCATGACCGGTGAAGCTGAGCAGAAGAACGATTGCCCGACTAACAACAGCACTGAACCAATCCATGACACCGAGCTGCGGCACGAAGATAAGCACCAGCAGGATAAGCATGCCGAAGCGTTCGGTCTTGGCATAAAGCTGCCCGAGTTTGCCGGGCATGAGCGCGCGCAGAATGCGCCCACCATCAAGCGGCAGCAACGGCAGCAGGTTGAACATCATCAGCATACTGTTGACGAGTACTCCGTGAAACAGATTGGCGGCAAGCCAGTCTGCCTCGCCTGCCACTGGTGCGGGCAGCAGCAGCGCGCAACCGACAGCGAGCAGTAGATTGGTCGCGGGTCCAGCGAGCGCGACCATGAACATACCGGGATAAAGCGGACGGAGATTATGGAAATTCACCGGCACCGGTTTGGCATAGCCGAACATCACCGGCGAATGGGCAAGCAGCAACAATCCCGGAAGCAGCACCGTCCCCACCGGGTCGATATGGCGTAACGGGTTGGCGGTGATGCGGCCCAAGCGCCGTGCGGTGTCGTCACCGAAGCGCTCGGCCATCCAGCCATGCGCCGCCTCGTGCAACGTGATGGCGAACAGCACCGGCAGCAGCCAGGTCGAGAAGGTATAGAGTGATAGGTCCATGATGTTTTTAAGCTACGCGACTTACCACGGCAGCATACGGCGCAGCACCGTGTCACCACGAATGAAGTGATGGTACAGTGCGGCGAGCAGATGCAACACGATGATGGCGATGAGTACATACGCGCCGTATTCGTGAAGCTCGCGGAAGGTGCCGGCCCAGACTTTGCTTTTATCGACAAGGCTCGGAAGAGTGTACCAACCGAACACCGAAACCGGGTAGCCTGCGGCAGACGACATGCCCCAGCCGACCAGCGGCATGAACAGCATCATGAAATATAAAAGATAGTGCGTGCCGTGTGCGGCGAACCGCTCGAGGCTGCTCGTCTCGCCGGGCAAGGCAGGAACGATATTCATTTGCCGCCAGAGCAAGCGCAGCACGACGGCACCCAGTATCAATGCGCCTACTGCTTTATGGATGCCGTAGATTTCCATTTTCTCAGGGCCTTTTTCCATACCGATCATATAAAGCCCAACCGCCAGCATACCGATGATGGCGATGGCCATCATCCAATGGAAAAATTTGGCGATGATGCCGTAAGTGAACACGGTATTACGCAGGCACATAGCTCCTCCGTATCAAAGGGTGTTAGCGCTGGTAACGTGAGCCGGGCAGGAACCCTTCGCGCTGGCCGTAAGGATTGGCGGCTACGCCGAGGTCGGTGATGCTGCCGCAGCGCAGTTTCTCTGCCGGAATGGTGGTGCAGAGATTACGAATCGATTCCGCGCGGGCGAAGGGGCCAATACGCAATGACACGGCCGTATGGCCTCGCAACTGCGCCTGATAGGGCGAGGTAACGCGCACGCGCACCACCGGAAAATCCGGATGGGCCTGACGATACGCTTCCCAGTAACCAAGCGCGGCTTGCGCATCGACGAACTGGCCAATCTGCGCCCATAATGTTTTCTGACCCAGTGTCGAAGAAGGGCTGAGCGATACGGGTGGTTGTTGCACGACCGGTACAGCAGCAACAGGTTGTGAAACAGACGGTGGTACGACGTCTTCCGTCAGCGGTACGCGCTGCGCTTCACCGACACGGACATTGCCTTCGCCTGCGGCGATTTTCTCCGCGCCACCTTCGGGCACGCTTGGGCTCGACTTAAACGGTGCCACAGACGGCGCGGCAGCAACGACAGGGAGATCTCCGGTTTTCATTGGTGGTGCGATGGGTGTTGCTTCCACCTTGGGAACAGCGGGAGCAACCATCGGCTGTCCGGCGGCGAGCGCCGCACGATCCTGCGCTCTCAGAGGAGCGGGCGGTGGCGGTAACTGGAACGGTCCGTTATCCACGATAGGAGGCTGAGACATCGCAACCGCAGGTGCGGATGGTACAAGAGCAGGAACAGCCGGTGCCGACGCAACCACCGGCACTTGCCCGGTTTCCAATGGACGCCAGCCGGGACGCGCGGTCGGATCAACCGTGAACGGATTCGGGCGCGCCGCAACCGTTTCGACCGGCACGGATGCTTCCTTCACGCTCGTCGGTGTGGCAGCGGGCTTTACAGCAACTTTCTTTTTTTCTTCATCATCGCTGAATGGGTTGAGGTGCCACCAGAAGGAACGTGATTTTTCTTTGACTTCCCTCGTTGGTAGTTTGGCCGCAACCGGCGCGGCGGGCGCTGCAGCCACGACCATGGGTTGTTCGCCTGCCGCTTCGGCAAGCGCCATATCCATGGGTTTTTCGTTCTTCCACGGCATGGGAGCGGCGGCGGGCAGTTCCTGCGGCGGCATATCGCTGAAGCCCGGCGCAGGCATGGTGGTGCTGCTGGCAATCGCCGCTTCATTCGCCGGGTCGCGCGCTATCTGTACGGCAGCCGGGTTTGTTTGTGTGACGGGCTCCAGCGGCGCGGCGGCGGCGGTATCTACTGCGGGCTTGGCAGTGCCGATCGGTACGTTCTGTTCGACCATCGCAGTTTCCACGACATAACAATCATCGCCGGAGCCGGCTAGCTTGGCGCAGACCGCCTGCGCATCGGCGCGTGTATTGAGCGGACCGGCCTGTGTGCGATAGACGGTGAGGTTATCCGGCGGCAGGGTGATCTCACGCACGCTGGTGGTGAGAGAACCCAGCGCGGCAGCGTTCTTGCTTTTTATGGCGACGAGGTGCGAGGCCGCTTCATCCTTGCTCTCGAATGAGCCAAACTGGAGCATGAACACGGGAGCGGCGAGCGCGCTGGTAGCCAGCAGCGAGGCGGCAACAGCGATGGCAGGGAAACGATATCTCACTGAAAGATCCTCAGAGTTGAGTGCTTGCGGATGGTCTTGTTCTATGAATTAACGATTGTGTCTAGGCGAATCACCCCTGTGGCGCAAGCGGTTTTTCCAGTGGCCACACAGGCGGTTGTGGATGAAAGCTTCAGTAATTAATGATTTTTCTTTTCATTCATGGCCAGCTTCGTTAGGCACGCGGTATGAATGTTTATGCACAGTCGGCCAAAGCTTGGCCATTCGAGGAAGCGCGCGCCATCCTCGCTCGCCTTCAGACAACGAAGAACGACAAAGGCTACGTATTGTTTGAAACTGGCTATGGCCCCTCCGGCCTACCCCATATTGGCACGTTCGGCGAGGTCGCCCGCACCACCATGGTCCGCAGTGCGTTCGAGCAATTATCAACCATTCCAACTAGACTCATTTGTTTCTCCGACGATATGGATGGTTTGCGCAAGGTGCCGGAGAATCTACCCAATGGCGAGATGCTCGCCGCGAACCTCGGCAAGCCACTCACCTCTGTCCCCGACCCGTTTGGCACGCATGAGAGTTTCGGCCATCATATGAACGCGCGCCTCTGCGCCTTCCTCGACACGTTCGGCTTCGACTACGAATTCAAATCCTCGACCGCTACTTATAAGGGTGGAGAGTTTAACAAAACACTGCTCACCCTCCTCGCCCATTACGATAAGGTCATGGAAGTGATGCTGCCCACCTTGGGCGAGGAACGCCAGCAAACCTATTCGCCATTCCTTCCTGTCTCACCACACTCGGGAAAAGTGCTGCTCGCCAAGGTGGTAAAGGTCGACACCGCAAAGGGCACCATTACTTATGTTGAGGAAGATGGCTCGGAAGAAACCGTGCCAGTGACCGGCGGCCACTGCAAGCTACAATGGAAGCCGGATATGGGCATGCGCTGGGCGGCGCTCGGCGTTGATTACGAAATGTACGGCAAGGACCATCTGGCTTCCGCGCCACTGTATGATTCGATTTGCAAAATCGCCGGAGGAAAGCCACCAGCACAATTCATGTTCGAATTGTTCCTCGACGAAAAGGGCCAGAAGATTTCCAAATCGAAAGGCAACGGCATCACGATTGACCAATGGCTGACCTATGCGCCGCAGGAGAGCCTCGCACTTTATATGTTCACCTCGCCGCGTAAAGCGAAGAAACTGTATTTCGACGTCATCCCACAACAGGTCGACGATTACCTGACGCATCTGGAGAAATACACCGCAATGGATGCGGCACAAAAGCTTGAGAACCCCGTCTGGCATATCCACCAAGGCAAGGTGCCCACACCCGAAAGCCCCATCAAGTTCAGCCTGCTGCTCAACCTCGCCTCGGCCTGCAATGCGGAGAATGCGTCGGTGCTGTGGGGTTTTATCACCCGCCATAGCCCGCAAGCAACACCGGCCACCTGCCCCTTCCTCAACAAACTCGTCGCCTACGCGGTGAAATATTACGACGACTTCGTGAAGCCAACCAAATCATTCCGCTTAGGCTCCGACACCGAACACACGGCGCTCGGCGAACTGCGCGCGTATCTTATGTCAGCTGATGGTCAGGATGGAGAAACCATCCAAACCAAAGTCTATGAAATCGGCGTCACCCATTTCGGCAAAGAAAATCTGCGCGAATGGTTCAAGGCCACATACGAATTACTCCTTGGCCAGTCGCAGGGCCCGCGTCTGGGCTCGTTCATCGCCCTGTTCGGCATCAGTGAGACCATCGCCCTCATTGACACCGCGCTGGCGCGCAAGGTCGCTGCGTAATGAGCAAGCCCACCTTCCAAACCATCGCCGCCACGTATGACGGGTTCATCATCGACCTATGGGGCGTGGTGCATGACGGCACGGAATTGTATCCCGGCGCGGCGGAAGCACTTGGCTGGCTCCATGCGCAAAAAAAGCCCGTCGTATTTTTGTCGAACGCACCTCGCGTCGCCGCCAAAGCCACCGCGCGCCTCACCGAGATGGGCATCCCGCACGCACACTATATCGATATCATCACCTCCGGTCAGGCGGCGCATGACTGGCTAAAGGGCAGCAACAAATTCGGCAAAAAATACTTTTACCTCGGCCCCAGCAAGGACGAGGATATTCTCATTGACCTTGCCGAATACCAGCGCGTCAATGATATCACGGACGCGGATTTTGTGCTGAACACCGGTTACCAATACGACTTCCAGCCCGAGAAAGAAATCCTGCCGCTCCTCGCTAAATTAGTGATGGAGGGAAAACCATTCCTCTGTGTTAACCCTGACCTCGAAGTAGTGAAACAGGACGGCACGCAGATGCTTTGCGCCGGGCAGGTCGCGGCTGAATACCAGAGGCTCGGCGGCAGCGTCACCTATGTCGGCAAGCCGCACGCAAAAGTATATGAAACATGCCGCAAACTATTACCCAAAGGCAGGCTGCTCGCCATCGGCGATAATCTTGTCACCGACATCAAAGGCGCCAACGATGCCAAGCTCGACGCGCTGCTCATCACCGGTGGCGTGCTGAAGGCGCAATACAAGAAAGTCTTAGGTCCCGCTGAAGCCATGGGCGTCTGCGGCCAGGCAGGCGTGCACGCCGAATATGTGTTACCGACTTTTTCCCTCAGCCAGTAATTCGCGGATTTCTTCCTGTTCACCGGACTGCGTCCAGTCGGTGGCGCCGTTATAGCGGTAGCGCAGTACGCCTGCGCGATCGATGAGAAGTGTCGCCGGCAGGCCGAAGCCCCCGAGCGTGCGCTGAAACCCACCACCGGCATCGATTGCAAGATGCGGCAAATCGAGATCCTCATCATCGAATAGGCGGCGCAGGTCAGCGAAAGTTTTATCGGTATCGACCGAAAGCGGGATGACCACCAGCCCCTCCGCTCCCAACGCCTGCTCCAGCCTATCGAGGGTGGGCAGTTCCTCAAGGCAGGGCGTGCACCAGGTCGCCCACAGATTCAGCACCACCACTTTGCCCTTAAAATCGGCGAGTGTGTGGCGCTTGCCCTTATCCATCGCCATCTTGTCTGCAGGGGTGGCGGCGTTTTCCAGCGGAATCCAGCGGTAAAGAATCGGCATGCCGGCAAACGCGCTTGCGGAAATCATTGCGAGGATGCTGGCAAAAATGATATGTCGGATAAATCGCATAATAGGGACTGTACGTGAAATCAAAATCGAAAGCAAAAGCCAACCCGATGTGGGGCGGGCATTACGCAGGAGGTCCGGCCAAGGCCTTCGCGGCAATTAACCCGTCAATCGATGTCGATAAGCGGCTGTACGCCGAAGACATCAAAGGCTCGATTGCACATACGCGGATGCTGGCCAAGCAGAAAATCATCCCGGCGAAGGATGCGCAAAAAATTGAGCAGGGCCTGAAACAAATCGAACACGAAATCGCCTCGGGAAAATTTGTATTCAGCGCCGCGCTCGAAGACATCCACATGAATGTCGAGGCACGACTAAAAGAGCTCATCGGCGATGCAGCAGGCAGGTTGCACACTGCACGCTCGCGTAACGACCAGGTGGCGACCGACCTGCGCCTCTATACACGTGAAGCGCTGCAATCGCTCGACGGCGCATTGTGTGCACTGCAGGCCGCGCTGATTGGGCAGGCGGAGAAACATGTCGAAACCTACATGCCCGGCCTCACGCACTTACAACCGGCGCAACCGATCAGCTTCGCTCATCACCTGATGGCCTATGTCGAAATGCTTGCGCGTGACCGCTCGCGGCTGGTCGATGCGCGCGGGCGACTGAACGAATCGCCGCTGGGCGCTGCAGCACTTGCCGGCACCGCCTACCCTATCGACCGCGCGATGACGGCGAAGGAACTTGGTTTCGCCCGCCCCATGAAAAATTCGCTCGACGCCGTCGCCGACCGCGATTACGTGGTGGAGATTCTCGCCGCACTTTCCATCCTCGCCATACATTTGTCGCGCCTCGCCGAGGAACTGATTTTCTGGTCGTCACCGCTCATCGGCTTTGTCACCTTGAGTGAGGATTTCACCAGCGGCTCCTCCATCATGCCGCAAAAACGCAATCCGGATGCGGCTGAACTGATTCGCGGCAAAACCGGCGGCGTCACCGGCGCGCTCGTCGCCACGCTCACCATGCTGAAATCCTTGCCGCTCGCCTATAATAAAGACATGCAGGAAGACAAACGCCCCTTCTTCTCCGCGCTTGACGACATCACGCTCATGGTCCCCGCCATGGAGGGGATGATCGCATCGCTCACCGCCAACAAACGGCGCATGCGCGAGGCCTGCACCAAAGGTCATCTCAACGCGACCGACCTTGCCGACTGGCTGGTAACAAAACTCGGCGTCACTTTCCGCGAAGCGCATGCGCTAACCGGCAAGCTGGTGAAGCTCGCTGAAAAGAAAGACATCGCGCTGGATGCGTTAAGCCTCGCTGATATGCGTTCCGTGCACAATGGCATCACCAAAGATGTCTACAAAGCCATCACGCTCGATGCTTGTGTCGCGCGGCGAACCAGCTTTGGCGGTACAGCACCCGTTCGCGTGTACGTCGCCATTGCCGCCGCAAAGAAGGAGTGCCTATGACACGCGCACTACTTATGGTAATGGCTGCACTGATGCTAACTTCCTGTGGCGTCAAGCGGCCGCTGATGAAGCCGGAAGATATTGCTGCTCATGAAGAAAAACGCGCAAAGGAGAACGAGCAGCGTGAGGTGGACCGCAAGGCGGAAGAGCAGCGAAGACAAATGCTGCAAGCCATTCAACCTCGGTAGCATGATGGATTATTTCAACCACCGCGACGGTGAGCTCTACGCAGAAGATATCGTCCTGCATGATATCGCCAACAAAGTCGGCACACCGTTTTATTGCTACTCCGCGGCGACGCTTACCCGCCATGCCGAAGTATTTAAAGATGCATTAAAACAATTAAAGCCACTCGTCTGTTTTGCGGTGAAAGCCAACAGCAACCTCGCTGTTTTGAAACTACTCGGCAAGACTGGCCTCGGCGCGGATGTTGTTTCTGAAGGTGAAGCGCGGCGGGCAATGGCGGCAGGAATTCCTGCCAGTCGCATCGTGTTTTCCGGTGTTGGCAAACAGCCGGGCGAGATGCGCTATGCACTTGAGCAAGACATTCTACAATTCAATGTCGAGTCCGCATCGGAACTTCATACGCTCTCTGAGGTGGCAGGCTTACTTGGAAAAAAAGCCCGGGTTGCACTGCGGGTAAACCCCGATGTCGATGCGGCGACGCACGTCAAAATCTCCACCGGGAAAAAAGAGAATAAATTCGGCATCAGTATGGATGACGCGCCGGCACTCTATGCCACGGCGACACTACTTTCCGGCATTGATGTCGTCGGTGTGTCGGTGCATATCGGCTCACAGCTTACGTCGCTTGAACCCTTCCGCGACGCCTATTTGCGCGTACGTTCACTCGTTGAGTTGCTGCGCGCGCGTGGCATCGCCGTGCGTACCATCGACCTCGGTGGCGGGCTTGGCGTACCGTATGATGGCGAAGCGCCGCCCTTGCCTTCGGCTTATGGCGAAATGGTTTCAGAAGTATTCTCCGGCCTCAATGCACAATTCATTTTTGAGCCCGGCCGCATGATTGCCGCCAATGCAGGCATTCTGGTCACCCGCGTCATTTATGTCAAACACAGCGAACGCAGCTATGTCATCGTCGATGCCGGAATGAACGATCTCATGCGCCCGGCGCTTTACGATGCGCGCCATGCTGTCGTTGCCGTTACTGAGACCAAAGCGAAGGAAGCTGTTGTCGACCTCGCAGGCCCAGTCTGTGAGTCAAGCGACGTGTTCGTGAAAGATTTAAAAATCCCGATGCCGCAAGAAGGTGACCTTCTCGCGCTACGCAGCGCGGGCGCCTACGGTGCTACCATGTCGAACAGCTATAACTCACGCCTGCTGATTCCCGAAGTATTGGTGAGTGGCAAGAAGTTCTCTGTCATCCGCGCCCGACCATCATACGCTGATATGTTGAAGCAGGATGTGGTTCCGGATTGGGTTTAGTGGACGTCCAAGTACCCGATGAACGGTAGCTCGCGGTAATGATTGGCGTAGTCCAAGCCATAACCGACGACGAATTTATCGGGGATGGAGAACCCGACGAAATCAGCCTTCACCGAGACATCGAGCTTGCCGGGTTTCTCAAGCAGTACGGCGATTTTTACTGAATCTGCGCCACGCCCCGTGATGAGCTCACGAGCTGCGCTGAGCGTGCGCCCGGTTTCTAAAATATCGTCAACGATGAGGACGGATTTTCCTTTGACATCATCGGCAAGATCGCGACCGATATGCACCTCTCCGGAACTTTCTTTGCCAGCACCATAACTCGACAGCGTTATAAAATCGATCTGCGGATGCACACCGATAGCATAGAGCTCGCGCACGAGATCGGCGGTGAACATGAACGAGCCACGCAGCAGCGAGACAATCAGGAAATCCCCGGAAATCTTGACGGCAATTTCAGAGGCCAGCGCTTCCACCCGCTCTTTGATCTCGGCAGCGGTAAACAGCACGGGGATTGAACGCTTCGCAGATTTCATCATCGCCAGCTCAGTTCCATCGGATGGCCGAGGTCGACCACGATAGTCGCCACCCTGTCGCCGAGGCCAATTTTGATATCCTCAACACCGAACGGGTACACCTCCTCAACTTTTAGCACGTGATGCACCGGGTATTTACGCGACCAGACAGTTTCGCCCGCCTTATCCCGGAGGGCGACGCGTACTTCGGGCAGCATGCGTTCACTATCCGCATGATTGGCGATGGAACCTTTGAGGATGAATTGGGTGCGGCCACCCTTTTCTTCCCGGCGTTCGATGCTAACGGTGTTAAAAACCAGTCCCTGCGTATCGGTAACGCCGAGGGATGCATAAATTTTTTCTAACTCCGGGCGGTATTGCCACGTAGGGAAATGACCGATGAGGGCGATGGTAAGCCACGACGCGGCGAGAACGCTCGCCCCAAGCATGAACGGCCAGACGGGGATGTTGCGCTTTTTGATGACGGGTACTTTGCGGGCGGCATCACCCTCGAGTTTCGGTGCAGACGCCTCTGGACTTTCCGCCGCCCGCTCGGCGAGCGTCGCAAAATCAACCGTGACTTCTTTGGTGAGCGTTGCCTGCTCGGCAGCAGCCGTCACAGCCACTTCCGGCGGCCGCGTTGGTTGCACAAACCATTGGTGGGTGCAGGAGCCACAACGCACAGTGCGTCCGGCCGACGGGATCAGCGCATCGGCCACCAGAAAGCGGGCTTGGCAAGTTGGGCATTCGAGAATCATAAAGAGACCAGAGGCTAGAGATTAGAGGTCAGGGAAGTCATGCGCTAGAGTATATTGCTTTGTATCAATTGCGGCTATATAAAATGCCAAACCCTGACCTCCGGCCTCTAACCTCCGGCCTCTAACATGATCCGCTGCCACAATCTTGCCCTTGAATATGTTCCCGGAAAACCGGTGCTCAAACATGTAAACCTGCATCTAGAGCACGGTTCGTTTACTTTTGTCGCGGGCGCCTCGGGTGCTGGCAAATCCTCACTGTTGTCACTGTTGTCGCTGTCGCAGAAGCCGAGCTCGGGTACGTTGCATTTATTCGGGCAGGATGTCACCGATCTGCCACGTGAAGACCTTCCTGATGCGCGACGAAAAATCGGCACAGTTTTTCAAGACTACCAACTACTGAACCACCTCACAGTTGCCCAGAACGTCGCGCTTCCTTTAAAAATTATTGGCGAGAAGCCGCAACAACTCACTGCAAAAGTTGAAGAGCTGCTAGCATGGATAGGACTTGACGGTTTTGCCGATGTGCGCCCACCACTGCTTTCTGGTGGGCAGAAACAGCGCGTTGCCATCGCCCGCGCGGTTATCAACAATCCCCTGCTTATTCTTGCCGATGAACCTACCGGCAATCTCGACCACGAACTCTCCATGAAACTGATGCACCTATTCCGCTCACTGAATAAAATCGGAGCAACGGTCGTCTTTGCAACCCACGACGAGTCGCTGATCGAGGCCTTCGATTATCCCGTGATTTATTTACGCGATGGGCAGCTGCATAGAAACAGAAGATAGCTTCTCCGTCGCCTCGTTGATCACCGTCTCCAGCTGCGCAAGCCATGGTTTATAGTCGTCGGAGGGCGCAGAGGACAGCGGCGGTAAAAATTCAACCACCGCATGGCCGGGGCGTTTCAGTAGCGGGCGCTTCGGCCAGAATAGTCCGGCATTGAGCGCGGCGGGCACCACCGACTGCTGCATGGCGGTACTGACACGGGCGATGCCAGCATGAAAAGGGCGCGTTTGTCCGGGCGGGATGCGGGTGCCTTCAGGGAAGACCACCAGCACGCGTCCTTGAGCTCCATATTCTTTCATACACTCAGCAATACGTTCGATCGCACCCTTCGGCTTGCTGCGATTGATGCCAATCTGACCGCTACGCCATAAATACCAACCAAATACTGGGATCCAGTACAGTTCACGCTTAAGTACGAATACCGGATTTCTGAGCAAGCCCCACAACATCAATGTATCCCACACCGACTGGTGCTTGGAGGCAACGATGCGCGCACCGCTTAGATGCTCCAACCCGCGTGCTTCGGAGGCGATACCGCAGCTGACACGTAGCCAGAGCAGCGAGATATAAACCCAGAAACGTGCAGCAATCCATGTGGCCTGGCGCGATATCAGTGTCGGCAAGGAAAGAATGCCGAGAACAACGGTGAAACTTATCCAGCCGACAAAAAATACGCAGGTGCGCACGGTGACCATTACATCCATGGTCGCAACAAGGCGGCGAGGGTTTTGTGGTATTCGGTCATCAACAGGCGGCGTGTATTCTGGTGGCGCCACCATTCAGCGCGACGGAATCCGTCGGGGAACACAGAATCAGCAATCAGCGTAATGCCCGGCAGCGCATGGCGGAACTCGATTAGGCTGCGCGTCATGTGATAATGTGCGGTGATGAGGCGAACCGAATGCCACTCGTGCCCACGCGCGAACTCGGCGACTTCCTCGGCGTTGGTGCGTGTAGTCGAGGCGGCATGCCCAAGCACAATAAGCGCGCCACGCGCACGAATCGCTTCGCGTGTGGCGAGATTCGCATGCACCGCCAGCATCTCCGGCAGCGTTACCTTACTACCCACGCCGCTGATGAACAGAATGGGAGAAGCCTCCTCAGCCAGCATAGCGAAGCCGCGTTCGACGCGTCCGTTACCACCGGTGAGTACCACTGTCACATCAGTTTTTATATCGGACGACGTGGGGGCTGACGGCATAGCACCAACGAACCAGGCAAGGCCGATGGACCAGCCGATCAGCATGAACAGGATGATGGACATCAGGAAACGCATGCGACGAATCTAAAAGGAGTCGCGCTTAAGCGCCAGCAGACTTTATGATATATTGCACAGCATCAAGAAGATCTTCACAGATTGCCGCTGGCTCGAGCCCGGACGGCAACCCTTTTGCAAGCGTTTCCTCACCCTTGCCGGAGCGGACTAGTATAAACGGACAACCTGCTTTGTGCGCCGCCTGCATATCGCGAAGCATATCGCCGACAAAAAATGTTTGCGCCACTTTGGCCTTAAAATCGCTTAGGGCCTCAAGCAACATGCCAGCGCCTGGTTTGCGGCGCTCAGTTGCGGCCTCCGGCGCTTCCGTCGCTACATAGATGCGGTCGATGCGCCCGCCCGCTTTTTCGATTTCACTGCACATATAATCGTGGATGGCGTCGAGCACGGATTGGGAAAGTTTCCCGCGTCCCACCGCCGACTGGTTAGTGCAGATGGCAATCTGAAAGTCATTCTTGGCGAGCATGACTGCAGCTTCGATGGCGCGGGGGAGGAATATAAATTTATCGAGCGAGAGTATGCCCTCAGCACGATCCTGATTGATGACGCCATCGCGATCAAGAAGGACTAGCATCAGTGCATATGGTGCAGCATCGACCGCACCGTCAATCGAGTGGCGAGAAGCGCGGTCAGTGCGGTGAATATGGGAAGAGTCACAAACACAATCAGATGCAGCGGACTGAAGGAAATGATTGGCAGAACCGGCGAGGCGAAACGATGCGAAGCGACCACTGCCGCCACAAAGATTGCCGCTGCGACGCCGACGCCGATAAGCGATCCGCGACCGGCAAGTATGGCACTGTTCCATTGGAACTGGCGCAGAATATAGTCGTCCGTGGCACCGAACATATGCAGAAGGCTGACGGTTTTGAAATGCAGCTTGAGGTTGGTTCTGGCGACAAGCACAATCATCCCCAGCACGCAGGCGAGCAGTAAGGCGGCGACAAGTAGCACCAGCGCCTGTAATAATGTCATGGCTTTTACCATATGCGCGACCCAGGGGCCCCGATCCTCGACCGTGATGCTTTTGTCGATTTTGATAAGCCGCCCGCGTAAAGCCTCAAGATCAACCACCGTTTTGTCGCCACTGACGCCGGTCTTCACATCGATGAGCACCGGCACCGGCAACTCGTCGAGGGCAAAACCATCGCCCAACCATGGTTTGAGCAATGCTTCCATATCCTTCTGTTCGAGCACGGTGACATCTTCAACTCCGGCCGTAGCACGTAGCGCACTCACAACATCGTCAATAAATATGGGGGCGCGAGAGGCAGGAATTTCAACCTGAACGACACCGGTCACGTCTTTGGACTGGCTGGCGAGCGTGCCGGTCAGCGTCATGGCAACGGTGAGCAACAGGGCGGCGAATCCGGCCATGCAGGCGATCATCGCTGGCAGCATGCGGTGCGCGTCGTCGCGAGCGAAGGGAATATCATTCGAGAGAAGTTGTTTGAAACCCATGGACGCAGACTAGCAGGTCATGCGTTTGTGTCAAAGTGGCGAGTGACGCTTCACGCTTTGGTATCCACTTGCTTTGCCGCAGCACCGGCAGCAACACCCACCATGGCAGGGCGCAGCAGGCGATCATGGATGACATAGCCCGCCTGCAAGACCTGCACGATGGTGCCCGGCTCGGTCTCCGGCGTTTCGATTTGTGCGACGGCCTGATGGTAATTGTGATTGAACTTCTCGCCCATCGGATCGAGGCGGCGAATGCCTTGCTTTTCAAAAATACTCAACAACTCTTTCTGAGTCATCTCCACACCGGTAGCCAGCGAGGCGACAGCAGGCTGCGACTCCTTCAACTCTTCAGGGATACTTGCCGTTGCGCGCTGTAGATTCTCCAGCACATCGACAAGATCGCGCGCAAAACTGGTCACCGCATATTTTGACATATCGGCAAGCTCGCGCTCAGTGCGCTTTCTGGTATTCTCCGCTTCAGCACGTGCACGCAGGATATGGTCCTTGAGAGAGGCGATTTCTTTTTCCTTCTCATCGAGCAGGACTTGCAAAGCGCGCGCCATCGCTTCAGGGCTGGCTTCAGCCTCGGTGGTATTTTCTTCGGGGATTTCTTCAGGTTCGCTCATGATGCGTATTATGTCGCGTCTTTTGTCCTATTTTTCAAGTGGCAAAGTGAGGTTTCAGGTTCCGGGGCTGAGGTAATGCATTGCCACTTGCTACGGATGCGCTGTAACCTATAACCTGTAGGCTCCTGCTGACACCTGAAACCCGGACCCTGAAACCTAAAATATGTCCCGCTCATTCAAACGTACCGCCAGCCAACTACGCCCCGTTACCCTTACGCCGGACGCCTCGCGCCATGCGGAAGGGTCCTGCCTCGTCGAATTCGGCCATACGAAAGTACTGTGCACAGCATCCATCGAGGAATCAGTGCCGCCGCATTTGCGTAATAAGGGCACCGGCTGGGTGACGGCGGAATACGGTATGCTTCCACGTGCAACCAATTCGCGCAACCCGCGTGAGGCGGCACGTGGCAAACAATCCGGCCGCACACAGGAAATCCAGCGACTCATCGGCCGTTCTTTGCGCACCTCGATCGACCTTACAAAAATCGGCGAACGGCAGATTATCATCGATTGCGATGTCATCGAGGCCGATGGCGGAACACGCACCGCTTCCATCACTGGTGGATATGTGGCACTCGCCTGCGCCGTGTACAGCCTAAAAAAACGCGGATTGCTCAAACACGGCGACCCGCTGATTGCGCCGGTCGCCGCCATCTCTTGCGGCATCGTCGCGGGCGCTGCATTACTAGACCTTGACTATGAAGAAGATTCCTCAGCTCAAGTTGATGCCAATATCATCATGACGGCAGATGGCAGGATTGTTGAACTACAAATGTCCGGCGAGGAAGCCACCTTCAGCGAATCTGAGCTCGCCGAACTCATCACGCTGGGCAAGAACGGCATCGCTGAGCTCATCAAGAAACAACGGGAAGTGCTGGCGTGAAGAACCTCTCTCCACTTGTTGTCGCCAGTCATAACCCAGGCAAAGCGCGCGAAATCGAGGTGCTACTCTCATCGCTACAGATCAAAGTCACCTCCGCTGCCGCGCTCAACCTGCCCGAACCGGAGGAGACCGGAAATACCTTCGAGGAGAATGCTGAACTGAAAGCCCGCGCAGCAGCACGTGTGGCAAACATGACCGCGCTGGCCGATGATTCAGGATTGGTCGTACCCGCTCTCGATGGTGCACCCGGTATTTATTCGGCGCGCTGGGCGGGCGAAACCAAAGACTTTGCCGTCGCCATGGCGTGTGTGGAGAAAGAACTCCGCGCAAAAAACATTGAGCCAACCGGCACACCGGCGTTTTTTGTGTGTGTGCTTACATTGGCCAATCCACGCGATGAAGTCATCACCGTGCGTGGCGAGGTGCATGGCAAACTTACGTTCCCGGCGCGCGGCAATAAAGGTTTCGGTTACGACCCTATTTTCATTGCAGAGGGCTGCCGCCAGACATTCGGCGAAATGAAGCCCTCGGTGAAGCAGCGCATCAGCCATCGCACCAACGCTTTTAAGTTGCTACTGAAGCTACTCGAGCAGGAGAAGGCGGCATGACCAAACCAAAAATCATTACCCTCGCCGCCTCCTTCCGCGGTGAAAAATCGCTCAACCAGCAACTGCTTACCATCACACGGAAAGCATTGGAGGCGGATGCCGATCTTACCGACATTACCTATGCGGATTGTGATGGGCCGACCTATAAAGACAACGGCGAAACATTGCCCAAAGGCGCCAAGCTGCTGGCGGATGCCTTGCTCGCACATGACGGAATCGTCATCGCCACCCCGGAATATAACTGGTCCATTCCCGGCGGGCTAAAAAACCTCGTCGACTGGTTGTCAGTCGACAAACGAGGGCCGCTCAATGGCAAGGTGGCGCTGCTCATGTGCGCCTCGACCTCCTCGCGCGGCGGCATCAGCGGATTGCAACAATTGCGCACGGCGCTGCAAGTATTGGGCTGCTGGGTGTATCCGCACCTCGTCAGCATCGGCAGCGCGCATGAGCACATGAAAAACGTTGAACTTGCCAAGCAGGCCGACCGGCAGTATTTATCGGACTCGGTCCGCGATTTCCTCCGAGCTACAGAGGCCCTCCATGCGCATCATTAAATCCCTCGCTCTCGCCCTTATACTCACCTGCGCCACACAGAGTGTCGCGGCTGAATCTATTGTCAAAAGCCAACTCACCATGAATGCCGAGAAGGTGAAAGCAGGCGAGCCTATCTGGGCGGCGATTACGCTCGCCATGCCGAAAGACTGGCATGTGTACTGGAAGAATCCTGGTGACTCCGGCATCGCTACTTCTTTTGAGTGGAAGTTGCCCGAAGGCGTCACCGCAGGCGAAACACTCTGGCCCAAGCCGCGCCGTGTGGCCACCGGCACCATCATCAACTACGGCTATGCCGACCGCGCCATTTTCCTGACACCGCTTACCCCTGATCGCGACAACATCACCGGCGAGATGTCGGTGAAGGTCAGTTGGCTGGCCTGTAAGGATACCTGTATTCCTGAATCGGCAACGTTCCGCGCCTACCTGCCGCAGAAGGATGTAACCGCGGCAAAAGTTGTGAACGAAGCGCGCAGGTATTTGACAAAACCGTTGTCCGGTGCTGCAACCTATCGCGTCGAAGATAAAAAAATTGTGCTTGAGATTGCCTCCTTCGAGCCATTCAGTGCCTTGTCGCAATTCATTCCGCTTGAGAACGGTATTATCGCCAACGACGGCGCACAGGAAGTGACGCGCACGAGCGGCAAACTCACCATCGCCATGCCGCGCGGCAATACGTCACCCATCAAAGAATGGCACGGCATACTACGTAGCGCTGATAACGGATTTGAAGTCACCGCCACGGCACAAAACATGGCACCGACGGCAACGGAACAATCGCCGACGGCTTCTTCCTCCTCGCTCATTGTCATTCTGCTGCTGGCACTCGCTGGCGGATTGCTGCTGAACCTGATGCCGTGCGTGTTGCCGATTCTGTCGCTCAAGGCGCTGGCGCTGGCGAAAAAAGGCGGTGGCTCCAACGCCGAAGCTAAACGTCAGGGCATTGCTTATACCGCAGGCGTTGTCGGCGGATTTATACTCATCGCGCTGGTATTGCTCTCACTGAAATCGGCGGGTGAGGCGGCGGGTTGGGGATTCCAGTTACAGAGTCCGGGCTTTGTTGTTGGCCTCATGCTGCTGATGCTGCTGGTCAGCATGAATCTCCTCAGCTGGTTTGAACTACCGGTATTGCTCGGCAGTGCCGCTTCGCGTATCAGCGGGGCAACGCAATCCGGCTCCTTCTGCACCGGTCTACTGGCGGTGGCGCTTGCCACACCCTGCACAGCGCCCTTCATGGCCACTGCGCTCGGTGCCACGCTGACCTTGTCTGCCACTGCATCGCTCCTCGTATTCGCGGCGCTCGGGCTTGGTATGGCCTTGCCCTTCCTCGTTGTCAGCTTCTGGCCAGCGGCACGCAAGCTGCTGCCCAAGCCCGGCGGCTGGATGAAGGGCTTTAAGCAATTCCTTAGCGTCCTCGTATTCCTTACTGCGATTTGGCTGGTAAGCGTGTTGACCAAACTGGTCGATAAGCAGGCGGCCGCCTTCGCTATCCATGGGGCGATTGCGATTATCCTGCTGGTGCGCTTGCATGTGGCACGGCATTCAAGGAACGGGCGATTCTTCCTGTTTGCCATCCTTGCCGTAGCTTTCTGGACGATTGCCGTACAACCCTCCCCGCGCGTGCCGGATAAAGCACAAGCAATGGGTGCCATCGTCACTGAACTGTTCAACACTGAGCGGATCGACGCGCTGCGCAAAGAAGGCACGCCTGTCTTCGTCGATGCCACCGCCGCCTGGTGCATCACCTGCAAAATCAACGAACGGGTGGCGCTGCGTTCGGACAAAGTACAAGCGTATTTCGCCGAGCACGGGGTGGTGCTGATGATCGCCGACTGGACCAGCGGTGACGATGCGATTACCAACTACCTCGCCTCGTTCGGGCGCAATGGTGTGCCGCTTTACGTGTACTACCCGCCCAACGGCGAGCCGCGCGTATTGCCGCAACTGCTGACGCCTTCCACCGTGCTCGACGCGCTGGCGGATAAACCACCTCAAACATAAGGAGACACGCGATGGGCCGTTTGATGACTGCACTCGCCGCGATACTGCTCACCGTCGGCCATACCTATGCCGAGGCGCCGCAAGTCGGCCAGAGCGCACCGGAATTTTCTGCCACCGATATCCTGACCGGCGAGAAAATAACCCTGAGCCAGTTCAAGGGTAAGCCCGTCGTACTCGAGTGGAATAATTTCGAGTGCCCCTTCGTGAAGAAGTTTTACTCGGTGGGATCGATGCAGGCACTGCAAGGCCGCGCGCGCAAGGACGGAGCAATCTGGATTACCATTAACTCTTCCGCCGCAGGTAAGGAAGGCCACCTCGCCACGGGAGACGATGCGAAAACCGCGATTGCCAATCGTAAAGCGCAGCCCTCGCGTTATTTGCTCGACCATGACGGTGCCATCGGCCACCTTTATGGCGCAAAGAATACGCCACAGATGTTCGTCGTCGACAAAGGTGGCGTACTCGCCTATGCGGGCGCCATCGACAGCGTTTCCTCACCCGACCCCACGGACATCAAGGGGGCTACGAACTATGTCAGCGCCGCGCTTGATGATCTTAACTCTGGTCACGCAGTGAAAACTCCCGTGACACAGCCTTATGGGTGTTTTGTGAAGTATTAGTTTTGCTGCGCGCTGCCGCGCGGCGCCGCAAGTGCGGCTTCGAAGTAAGTAAATGCGTAGCGTGGATGGCCCGCGCAGGCCGAACGAGGGGGATCGGTAGCGGTGGCGACTGCGCCCCCGCGCTGAAGGCACCACAATTTAAGGCGTCGCAATCGGAGCGCGCTGGCCAGCCCACTGCGTGGCCTTACGCGGTTCCATCGCCCGCTCACCGACGGCGGCGTAAATCTGTTTCTCCGCCTCGATGACCAGTACGCCGCCAATGCCGGGAAATAAAAATCGCCCGATGAACTCAACGATATTCCAACATTTCATCCAGAGCGGATGCGAGGAAGGCGGCGCGTATAACGCAGTCGCGTAATCACACAAAGTGAACTGGGCCGCCTCGAGCAACGTGCGCATCTGGCCCATGCTATAAGGCGTGCCCATGGCGAAGGGCGTGGTGC
>JANNSK010000009.1:0-11880 GCA_031402515.1 Alphaproteobacteria bacterium
ACCGATCCTGCGGAGAAAATCGCGGGCGAGGTTGGGCGTGAGATGACCAGCAAGCAGGGTGTCACCGGCGGCGAGACGCCCGCCGAGATCAAAACCCCCGCCGAACGCGCCGATGAACGCAAAGTTCAAGAGCAGCGCGGCACAGGCGAACACGGAAAAAACCCCAAGCCCAAAGGACGCTAACGGTCAGGAAACAGGAAAGGAACTCTTCGCATGTCCGCTGGCCCTATTGTCCCTGCCGTTCCCGCACCTCCTGCCGGACCCTTGTTCATGGGAGGGAATGCCAAGCTTGCCGCCAAGACCAATCACTTCACGAAATTGGGATATTTTGGCTTGCTCTTCGGCGTTTGCCATGCAGGCGGGTATTATCTGGAAGAAATGGAAATACCGCTCATGGGCGATTGCGGCGCTGGCAAGGGGCGGACCTTTCCTCAAATGCAACAACAGGCCGATGAACTGTTCAAACAAGGCAAAATAACCCGCAAGCAATACGACGATATGTCAACATTGCTCACTACCACGCCGATCATGGGTAATACCCTGTTCGCCGCCAGCACGGTCGGGTTCTTTGCGGAGGAAGCATTGGTGAAGGGAGGCACCGCCCTATTATTGCGTGTGCTGCCATACGCCGCATACGCGCTCTGCCCCTGGCTTGGTGTGGCAGTTACCGTTGCCTCCATCGGCGGTATGTACCTGGCCCATCACATCCGGACATCCACCACGGAAGAATTCGATACCATGGTCGCCGGAACGGTGAAGCGCATCAAAACCGACCAGGACCTCGCTGCCTACAATAAAGACATGGAGACCTTGATCAGCGCTCAAGAAAAGAAACACGCGCTGACAGTCAGGATGCACCGTTCGATCAAGGAGAATCCGGACAGCACGTTATTCGTTCAGGATACGATGACTGGCTATCTCTATTTGAAAGACGCCGCGGCGATTGGCGTGCTGGCGGGGGATTTTCCGCCTAGAAATGCGCTCACCAGTAACGAAAAATATATCGATCAGCTCGATGCCACGGCGGAACAGCCGCCCTTATCGCGCACGGTTCTGCGCAATCTGTTGCACGACGGACCGATGCAGGATTGGCTGCGCAGGGATCCTAAAGCATTCATGCTCTACTACAATTACCTGCTTGATGTTACTTCGAAAAAGAACGAGCCGCTGGTGCATAAGGATTTTGAAGAGATCAGCTTGAACATCGCGGCGCTCAAAAAGTACCAAGGGGCGACCATCAATGGCTACAACGCTGAAAAAGAACTCAAGCGCTTACAACTCATCCCCCAAAGCAGTCTGGAGTCTAAGGACACCAACTACGCCGAAATGCTGACTCCCGGCGCGACACCTGCGGTTGCTACCGCCAATCCCGCTATCATGCTGGGTTAGTTATTTGTCATTCCTGCTTCGGCAGGAATAACAAAAAGAGAAGTGGGGATTCTACTGAAGTCCTAATGCCGCGTCCCGTAGACCATTTCGTCTAAACGGGCGACGCGCTCGTACAGTCCTTGCGAGCGTTCGGAGAGGTGCCAGAAATAATACGGCAGCATGTCGGTGATGCCTTCGGGCGCAGTGAGTGACATGTCGGTGGTATCGAGACGATAGGATTCGGCGGCTTTTTCCTCGTCAATCTCTCCGGCAGTGACGGCGCGGCGTACCATGATCCACGCCATGATCGAAGTCAGGCGCACGGTGACGCGGCTCATTTCCGTAGTATAAAGCCGTTGGTATTCCTTGCCGATGGTGGCGTGATCCTCCGCCCCGCGCGATTGAAAATAATGATGCGCGTCGAACAGCAGTGTCAACGTCTCGTTGAACACGCTCGGCAAAAAAAGCATTTGCTGGCTCGCCTGTTTCTCTGCGCGTGCTGCCGGTCGCATAGTCATCCCCTGGATTTTTTAACTGTTTTTATGTGTTCTTCTGGTAGTCTCCCCATTGTACAACAGTCAGGTAAACAGAAGGTTAAGGATGGATTGGATTTTAGGTAATTTGCTGTGCAGGTGAAAAAATCAGCAGTTTCTCTTGATTTTCCGCCGATTTCCTCCACCTGGATTTCGGCCAATGCCGGTTCAGGCAAGACCACTGCGTTAGTAAACCGGGTGGTCAAGCTCCTCTTACTGGGTGTGCCGCCGGAGCGTATTTCCTGTATCACCTATACCAAGGCCGCCGCTTCTGAGATGCACCGGCGCGTCGTGACCCGGCTGCGCGACCTGCTGCTGGCGAGCGATGCCGATTGCAAAATACTCGCGACAACATTTCTTGAGCGTGCACCATCGACGAAAGAACTAACCCGCGCCCGCCAGCTTTTTGGCCAGATGCTGGATTCAAGTGCGGGCGGCATCGAACTCACCACCATCCACGGATTCTGCCAACGCATCCTGCGCGCCTTTCCGCTCGAGGCCGGGGTGGCGCCTTATTTCAGCGTGCTGGATGAGTCGGAATCCAACCTGCTCATCGCCCGTGCCAGTCAACGGTTACTCGGTGATGATGGCGATGTGGCGCTTGTCCGCGCCATCGAGTTGCTCGCCGAACGCGCGCCGGAGCAAAAATTCCAGTCGCTGGCGAAAGACATCCTGACCCGTAAAACACAGTGGGAGATGATGCTGCGCGCCCAGCCGTCCGACCTGTTTTGTGCACGGCTTTATGCGCTGCATGGGCTGACGATGGATACGAGCAATGACACGCTCGTCGCTGCTTATTGCGATGTCGTGAGTGTGGAGGATGCAGCGATTATCCGTGCCGCACTGCCAAAACTTGCCGCCCATAAAAATCAGCAGGAAAAGAAAATCGCCAGCAAACTATCGGCATGGCTTGCTGCTGACCACACGCTGCGCGTCACCATGCTGCCAGAGATGCTGGAAATATGGCTCACCAAATCGGATTACGCGCCGCGCAAAAAATTGGTGAACGAGCAAGATTTTCCTGTAGGCACACCTATTCGAAACGTATTTGACCGGCTGGTTGCGGCGTCGCAATGCTTCGTCGAGCAACGTGGCGCACTGGCAATGGCAGAAGAATCCTACGCGGTTTCGGTGATTGCCCGCGCGCTGCTCGACCAATACGGCAAGCTCAAAGCCGAACGTTGCGCGCTGGATTACGACGGCCTCATCGCCAAGACCTCCGAGCTGCTCACCACGCGCGAGATGACGGCGTGGGTGATGACCAAGCTCGACCATCGCATCGATCATCTGCTGATCGACGAGGCGCAGGACACCAGCTCTGGCCAGTGGCATATCGCGCAAGCGCTGATTTCGGAACTGGTCGCAAGCTCGGAAGGCTTGGGCAGCGCCGGTATCCCGCGCAGCCTGTTCGTCGTTGGCGATGAAAAACAATCTATTTTTAGTTTTCAGGGTGCCGCGCCCGAGCTTTTTGCGCGCAAACAATCGTTATTCTCCGAGTTGCTTGCCCATAGCGGCGCGCCGCTGGCGCCGGATAGCTTAACCACTTCCTACCGTTCGGCGCGGGCGATTCTGAACGTTGTGGATGCAGTGGCGGCCTTGCCGGATGTTGCATCCTCGCTTAGCGCTGCCGGTACATCTGCATTGCATATCCTGTCGCGTAATGATGCGGCGGGAGAGGTCACGCTTTATCCGCCCATCGAAGCCGAGGAAAAGGCTGAAATCATGCCCTTTGTCATCCCCGTCGATTATCAGATTATCCGTAGTTCCGCGCAAAAATTGACGGAGGAAATCGCCGATAAAATATCGGGCTGGGTGGATAAACGTTCGCTCGCCAATGAGAATCGCATGGTGGCGGCAGGTGATATACTGATTCTCGTACGCAATCGGCGACCGATGGTGCCGTGCCTGATCCGCGCACTTGAACGCTGCAGCATTCCCGTTGCCGGGATTGATCGGCTGATTTTGTCCGACCATTTGGCGGTGAAGGATCTTCTTGCACTCATGCGCTGGGTGAGTTTTTACGGCGATGATCTCGCTTTGGCACAGGTGCTGCGCTCGCCGCTTATTGGCATCTCGGAGGATGAATTGTGCAGGTTGGCTTATGGGCGCGAGGGCAGTCTGTGGGAACGGGTGTTGGGTAGCGCGCAGGTGTCTAACTCCCCCCCTGAGGGGGAGTCGAATCGCCCTTGCGATTCGGTGGGGGGTAATTCTACGGCCTATCCCCCCACGGATTTGCAAGAGCAAATCCCGCTCCCCCTCAAGGGGGGAGCTAAGCTCCGTAGCTGGCTCTCGAATAAATCCGCCTCACCCTATGATTTCCTTACCAAAGTCCTCGAGGTCGACGGTGCGCGGCACCGTTTTGCCGAACGCTTCAGCGAGGAAGTGCATGAAGTCCTCGACGAGTTGAAAGAGCAGGCGATGCACCTGCCGCAAACCATGGCGCCAATGCTGGCCAATTTTGAATCATTCGTGACGGCATCTGAACGCATCATCAAGCGCGAGCAGGAAGGGCAAACGGCGAACCATGTGCGTATCATGACCGTGCATGGCGCGAAGGGGCTTGAAGCACCCATCGTTATTCTCGCCGATACGGCTGGCGTACCGGATACAGCGCGTGAGCAGAGCTATACGGTAACGGACGGCAAAGGGCAGAATTTTCCGGTGGTCCGCTTTTCCGAAATCAGTGCTTTTGCGCCCATCTTTGGGCAGGTGAAAACCGAAAAAAAAGCAGCGTTATTCGCCGAATATCACCGGCTGTTATATGTCGCGATGACCCGCGCCAAGGATGAACTGCATGTTTTCGCCAGTGAAAAACGCGGAAAGATTCCGGAGCGAAGCTGGTATGCGCTCATCGAAAAAGCCTTACGCGGATTACCCGTCACTCAAAACGAGGATGGTAGCATTACCTTGAGAGACGCCTTGGTGTCGAAGAAAAGAGAATCCGCCTCACTGTCAAAAAGACCGGCACTGCCGCTGCCGCCATGGGCCCATGCGCCATTGCCGCGTCGCGCCACGCCGCGTGTGTTCACCCCGTCGAAACTGGGAACAGGGACGCCCATACCCTTTTCCCGCTTTGCGCCAGAGGCAGCGAAAGAACGCGGCATACGCATCCATCGCCTGTTGCAGTTTCTTAAGAAAGACACAAGCGAGCCGGAGCTTCATGCGTTGCTCGCCGTCATCGCTCCGGATTGGGACGATAAAACGCGCACCGCCATCGGCGCAGAAATCTGGAAACTTTATTGTCAGGAACACTGGCTGTGGGAAGGAGAAGCGCATGCCGAGGTCAGTATCAGCGGCGACATCGACATCGCGGGGGTCCTCAGTCCGGTAAACGGGCAAATCGACCGGCTGCTACGCAGCAAGGATGGCCTACTGGTGCTCGACTATAAAACTGGCCGCCATGTACCCACATCGACGACGGAAGTGCCGCGCAATTACCTGTTGCAGCTCAAAACCTACGTGGCGTTATTGCAGCGGATGGAGCCCGATACTCCCATCCGTTGTGCCATTCTATGGACCTATCGGCCATTCCTGATGGAATTGACAGCAGCGGTGGCAGAAGTGTCGTGGGAAGAGTAGGTTACAAGTTTTTCACTGTAAGCTGCTGGCTGTAGGTTAAGGGTTATTCAGGAAATACAGAGTTTCATGCTGTCGATCCGGCTTGACGCTGCCCTATCACACGCCTATTTGGGGTATAGCGCATCATAAAAAAGTGAATAAATCATGGAGATTTTATGGCAATGAAACATATTTCGGATGACGAGTTTGATGGTGCCGTTGCCGGCACCGCTCCCGTATTGGTCGATTTCTGGGCGGAATGGTGTGGCCCCTGCAAACAGCTTTCGCCGGTGCTCGACGAAGTCGCCAAAGAAATGGAAGGCAAATTGACCGTCGCCAAAGTCAATATCGACCAGAATCCCGAATCGCCTCAAAAATACGGCGTGCGCGGGATCCCAACATTGATTCTCTTCAAAGAAGGCAAGCCAATCGCCACCAAAGTCGGCTCGTTGCCCAAATCGCAGCTTGTTGATTGGCTTAATAGCCACGTTGCTTAGATAGCCAACAGCCAACAGAAAAATGCTTCTGGCTGTAGGTTGTAAGCTGTAGGCTCTCTGCATGCACCCACCTCTCTCCCTCATTGAATCTCGCTTGCGTGACCAGTTCGGCCTTACCCCCGTCATGGCGGCGGAGATCGAGTGCTATGTGGTACTGGATGGTGATCCCGATGATTTTTGGCGACCGGTTGATGCGATTTTGCGCGATGTCGGTGTCGCGCTGGTGCGTATTGAAAAGGAACGCGGTAACCATCAATATGAACTCGTTACGCAGGTAACAACGCCACAGCGGCTCGGTGAGTGGTTACAAACCATCAAATCCGTGATTATTGAACAGGCTGCGCAAGCCACTGTGCAGGCAAGTTTCGCGGCAAAACCATTTTCCCATCAGCCATCCAGCGGACTACATCTGCACCTGCATCTGGGTGATAGCGATGGTATCAATGCCTATCACAAAACCGACGAATGGATATCGGATGCGTTGCGCTGGAGCATGGGTGGATTACTCGCCACATTGCCTTCCGCGCTCCCCCTGTTTTTTCCTGATGAAGCTTCTTATGTGCGGCTTGCCGATGTCGACCATGTGCCAAAAATTGCAGGATGGGGCGTCAATAACCGCTTTTGTGCGCTGCGCATCCCGATGAACGAGGACCCGTACGACAAACGTATCGAACATCGGGTGCCGGGCGCCGATGCAGATACGACGTTCTGTATTCTTGCCATGCTGGAAGGTGTAGCCATTGGCCTTGAAAACAAACTCGAACCGCCCGTGCAGGAATTCGGAAAGCCAACAGTGGGGTTAATGGAGAGCTTAACTCAAAGTCCAGTGGAGTTGCCGTTAACGTGTGCAACCGCTGGAAAGTGAACGCACAAAAGTGCCAACTTCTTTAACGTCGCCGTTGCTCTCGGCGATTCTTTTGACGAGGGCCGAGCCGACAATCACCCCGTCGGCAATTTTAGCCAGTGCGCGCACATCTTCTGGCGTTTTAACACCAAATCCTACAGCGAGTGGCAGCTTGGTCGATTGGCGAATGCGTGCCAGTTGTTTGGTGATGCTTTTAACGGGCGCGCCTGCCGCTCCGGTGATGCCGGTGATGGACACGTAATAAAGATATCCCGCTGCACCACGCGCCAGCAAGGTCAGGCGTTTGGGCACGGAAGTCGGTGCGATCAGGCGAATCAGCGCGATATTCTTGGTTTTGAGCAGCGCCTCAATGGCTGGGGATTCCTCCGGCGGCAAATCGACCAGAATGATGCCATCAACACCTGCCTGTGCGGCGTCCTTTGCAAATTTTTTAGTCCCGTAGGTGAGGATGGGGTTGAGGTAGCCCATCAGCACCAACGGTGTTTCGGGATGGTTGACGCGGAAATAGGCGGCAAGTTCCAGCACCTTTTTTACCGTCGCTCCTGCTTTCAGTGCGCGCAGGCCTGCCGCTTGAATGATGGGGCCGTCCGCCATCGGATCGGAAAACGGAATGCCGAGTTCGACAATATCGGCGCCCGCCGCAGGAAGCATATCAAGGAGCGCCGCACTTTTAGCCAGCGATGGATCGCCCGCCATGATGAAGGGAATAAACGCCGCACGCTTCTCCTTCTTTAGCCGCGCGAAGGTTTGTTTTATCCTGGCGCTCACAACGTCACCCCCAGCGCATCGGCGACGGTGAAGATGTCTTTGTCACCACGTCCGCAAAGATTCATCACCAGCAGGTGTTTTTTGGGTAGTTTTGGTGCGCGACGGATGACTTCAGCCAGCGCGTGCGCAGGTTCGAGTGCGGGCAGGATGCCTTCGGTCGTCGCCAGTACCTTGAACGCATCGAGCGCCTGCTTGTCCGTCGCTGAAACATATTCCACGCGACCGATATCCTTGAGATACGCATGTTCAGGGCCGATGCCGGGATAATCGAGCCCGGCGGAAATCGAATGCGCTTCGGTAATTTGCCCGTCATCATCCTGCAATAAATAACTTTTTGCGCCATGCAACACGCCCGGCCTGCCCTTGGTTAGCGATGCCGCGTGCTTATCGGTGCTTAACCCATGGCCGGAGGCCTCAACCCCCACCAGCCTGATAAGCTTGTCGTCAAGAAACGGTGCGAAAAGGCCAATGGCGTTGCTGCCGCCGCCGATACAGGCAACGAGCGTATTGGGCAGGCGGCCTTCCGCCGCACGCATTTGTACCTTTACTTCCTCGCCGATAACGGACTGAAAACTCTTGACCATCATCGGAAACGGGTGCGGCCCCGCTGCGGTGCCAATCAGATAATAGGTGTCTTCGACATTTGTCACCCAGTCGCGCAGCGCTTCGTTCATCGCATCCTTCAGCGATTGTGAGCCGGAGGTGACGGGAATGATTTCCGCGCCCAGTAGTTTCATGCGGAATACGTTGGGCTTCTGTCGCTCGATGTCTTTGGCGCCCATATAGACAACACATTTCAGGCCGAAACGTGCGCAGACCGTCGCGGTGGCGACCCCATGTTGTCCCGCACCCGTCTCGGCGATGATGCGTTTCTTGCCCATGCGCCGCGCCAATAATATCTGGCCAATGCAGTTGTTGATTTTATGCGCGCCGGTATGGTTGAGTTCATCGCGCTTGAAATAGATTTTGGCGCCTTTCAGCTTTTCCGTCAGTCGCTCGGCAAAATAAAGCGGCGAGGGGCGGCCCACGTAATGTTTGAGTAAATCGTTGAATTCCGCATGGAATTTCGGGTCAGCCCACATGGATTTATAGGCGTGCTCGACCTCGAGAATCAGCGGCATCAGCGTTTCGGCGACATAGCGTCCGCCATAATCACCAAAATGGCCGGAGGAGTCCGGTTGCCGTCGAGAGTTTTCCATACCGTTAGTGCTAGTCGCTAGTGCTAGTGCTAGTCAAAAGAAATCCCCAGCACTAGTGACTAGCACTCATTACAGCCTCATTAAACGCCGCAATCTTTTCCAGCGATTTGACGCCGAGGGAGCGTTCGATACCGCTTGAGACATCCACCATCGGTGCATGGGAGATGGCGAGGGCCTCGGCCACGTTGGCGGTGGTAAGCCCGCCCGCCAGAAACCATGGTTTGGTGAGAGTGAGGCCGGAGAGCAGCGCCCAGTCGAAGGCCTCGCCGGAACCGCTTTCTTTACCGTCAAACAATAGATGGTCGCTGACGGCTTCAAGTGCGGCTACATTTGTGAGGTCATCTTTGGTCCGCACGCTGATGGCGGTGATGAGCGGCGCGCGTTTACGTATTTCGGTCAGACGTTTAGGGTCCATCACCTGATGCACCTGCAAAAAGTCGGGAGTCATGCGGCGAAAAACATCATCCAGCAGCTTATCGATGGGGTTCACCAACACGATAACTTTTTTTAAGGATTCGGGCGTTTGGGCAAAAAGTTTGGCGATAGCATCCAGCGCCAGGTGGCGCGGCGAGGGGGCGTGATGGACGAATCCCACGAAAGATGCACCGCTCGCCGCCGCAGACTTGATGGCTTCCGGCGTTTTTAATCCGCAGTTTTTAATGAGTACGGTCATGAAGATTGCTCAGTGTTGGCTCCCCTGCTTGCGGGGGAGCGGGAACTTGCAAGCGTAGCGCAGCGAGTTCCGTGGGGGAATCCTTCGCGGCCCATTCCCCCACCGACGCGCCCCAAGAGGCGCGCCCTCTCCCCCGCAAGCGGGGGAGTCAGGCACTGAGCTAGCTTTTAGGAAGTGTGACATGTTTAGCCGAAATATCAGGTTTATGCTCCATCTCGCGTTCGAGCTGAACAATCAGCCGTTGGGCGCGGTACGAGCGGCGCTTATACTTGATGGAAAGCAGCGCGCTATAGGAAAGTCCCAGCATCAGGCCAATCACGAATACGGCAGACAATGCCATATAAAGCGGCATGGAGAGCACGAGATCGAGTGGGAAGAGCGAGAGGTCGATAAGGGTGCGGTTGGAAAAAATGAAGGCAAGCAGGACAACGGCAAGCGCGGCGTAGCATACGACCGCAAGCAGCCTGACAATCATTGCCTACTCTTTCGGTATGACGCTGGTAATGCGCTCGCGCAATTCTTTGCCAGTGCGGAAATAAATGGCGTGACGTTCCTCGACTTGAACCATCGCGCCGTTTTTGGGGTTACGCGCAGCGCGCGGCTCCCGCTTACGCACTGAAAAAGCACCGAATCCACGCAGCTCAACGCGATTACCTTCGGCCAAGGCCTTGGTGATTTCGTCAAACATCGTGTTGACCAGCACTTCAATGTCGCGCTGATAGAGATGCGGGTAGCGTTTGCTTAAGCGCTGGATCAATTCAGATTTTGTCATATGGCAATCCCCAGAATTTGGTAGTCAATTCATGGATTTACTGAGTAAGCGAAGGATGCCAGATGCTTACCAGCCCGTCAAGCCCTACCGTATTGTTTTCCAAAAATTTTATGCCGGTACTCTGGCGCAACACCTCGACAAGTGAGCGAATCTGAGGGTCTGGCTCGATTTCCTTCACGCCGAGCTTGGGGCTAATTTTGCGGTTTTTGACCAGCCAAGCGATGGCTTCTTCGTTGCCGCCTATGCCGTCGATGAGTTTTAAGCTCGCCGCCTGGGTGCCGGTATAGATTCGCCCGTCGGCAAGGGTTCGGACATGTGCTTCATTCATTTTGCGGCGTTCAACAATGAGGCGGACGAAATGGTTATAGGCATCCGTTACTACCGTTTGAACGACCTCGCGCTGCTCGTCGGTGAGGGGTTCGCCGAAAGAGGGTGAATCCTTGAACTTGCCGGATTTAATGGTGATGGGTGTAATGCCGAGTTTGTCGATAAGTCGTGAAACCTCGATACTTTGCAGTAGTACACCGATAGAACCGGTCAACGTGCCTTCGCGGGCAAAGATACTGTCCGAACCCAGCGCACCCATATAGCAGGCCGACGCGCAGAGTGTGCGCATGACGGTGACAACCGGCTTTTTTGTCCCAACCTTACGCAATTGTAGAAAAATCTCTTCGCCCGCAACGGCGGTACCGCCCGGTGAATCCATCCGCACGATAAGTGCTCGCGCGTGTTTGTCATCGGCAATTTCCTTGAGCATTTCGTCACGCTCATCATTCGATTCCAGTGTGCCGTCGATGGTGATTTGCGCAATGTAATCGCCGCCGACCGCCCCCGCCGACCGTTTATTGAATTGGCCAGAATAAAGTACTGCTCCACCGAATACGGCGGCCAGCGCTAACGTGCGCCACAGCATGAGTCGTGATTTGAGGCGCTTGCGATCGATGAGAAGGTCGGCGTTGGTGGTCATTTGAACTCCGTTCAAATGTGGCAGGTGACAGGTGACATGTGGCAGGTAACCCCGCCACTTGTCACCTGCCACCTGTCACTACTCTACTGCTTCTTCGTCCTCATCCTCGACTTTTTTCTTTTTGGCAGATTTCTTCTTTTTGCCAGTCGTAGCATCTTCAAGTGCCGCGCCTAAGATATCGCTGAGCGAGGCTCCGGAGTCGGAGGAGCCATATTCATCCACCGCGCGCTTGTGTTCTTCTTGCTCCAGAAGTTTGATCGAAACGGTGACTTTGCCGGTGCGCTTATCAACCGAAACGACTTTCGCATCGACGCGGTCGCCCGCGGTAAACCGTTCCGGCCGTTGGTCCTGACGGTCGCGCGACAACTCGTTTTTCTTGATGTACGACTTCACGCCGCCTTCAAGCTCGACCTCGATACCGTCTCTTTCAACAGTGGTGACCTTACAGGTAACCACGGTGCCCTTGGCAAAGGCGGATGTCTGGTCGCCCGCCGGGTTCTCGGTAAGTTGCTTGATACCCAGCGAAATACGTTCTTTTTCGATATCAACAACGAGAATGCGTGCCTGCAGCTTGTCGCCTTTTTTATACTTCTTGATGGCTTCTTCGCCCGGTTCGGTCCACGAAATGTCGGAGTGGTGCACAAGCCCGTCGATCTCACCCTTCAAACCGACGAACAGGC
>JANNSK010000010.1:0-3204 GCA_031402515.1 Alphaproteobacteria bacterium
ATGAGCTCTGTAGAACACATCGCTCGTGCGCTGAGCCCTTCTTACGATGCATATGCCTACCCCTTCCCATAAAGATTAACAGAATCTACCTCTGATTTATTTTATCATTCGATCTGTCAAAGGGTAGAGTTGCGGCGTCGCCACTCTGGCTTACCCCATGCTCTTTCTCATATTGATACTGACGAGCGGCATTTGAAAGTCGACGATCGCTATTGAGGCTATCAGTCAACTCTTTGGCCGTAATCTTGCTAACGCGTTCAACAAAGAGTTGCCCTTCGCTTTCAACTTCAAATTTAATGAAATCGCCAGTTTGCTTGGGAGCGAGATAATACTCACCACGCATCATCGTCAATCCATTAACATCAGTTTTTTTGATTAAATCGCCCAGCACGGCATTTACGACATCATTATTCAATGAATCCGGAAACAAAATACCATATTTTTGTTGAACTTTTCCGCCTGAAGGAGCCCTTTCTGAAGGGTAGCCTGAAGGGTTTGCGAATACCGTGTAAATTTTTGAACCATTCTGGATGGCATCCAGAACGGCTTTTACATCGGCTTCACTCACCATCGGGTCTTGATACACTTTTGCGTTGCTCATAATAATCCTTACGGGTTGGCTGTAGGTTTCGAACTTGACTTAGAGGCATATTAGCACATCAAAAGTTAAAGAATAGTTAAAGTTTTATGACAATCTGCCCAATTATAGGGGGGCAGGACACTATTCGCTTGAGAATTGATGGATACCGCATCGACTTGAATCGAAAAGTGATAGTGGATTTGAATAAGGATGGTAAAAAAGAGACAGTAGTGCCCGTTGAAGGTAATTCAGGCGCAGGCTGTGGCTGTGATGTTGAGAGCGTTACCTTGCTGAATGAGAAAGATGAGCCCTTGATACCTCAGGATGATTTTTCAAATAGTTTTATATCTTTCACACAGTCACTCAATTGTGGTGAGAAACTTGATATCATAGCGGATAAAGGACGATATTATTTTGAGAAAAAAACACGCGCCGGTACGCGCGAGTTTTTTCGACTTTCCCCAGAGAGCTATGCGCCAGCATGTACTTATGTAAACGAGGCACCGTTACCTTGGTATCCCAGTAACTAAAGTGCAAGATTTAGAATAATACGCGGCCCGTACAATTAATTCTATGCAGCACAATTGCAGCAAAGTCTGGCGCATGAATTTGAAATCCGTTTGCTACGTCCACGCCATTTTTTAGCCGACTACTTCCCCGCCCGGATCCGCTCCAGCACCAGCAGGATATAGACCAGCATGACATAGGCGAAGAGGAGCTCCTGAATCTCGCTGGGGCGGATGCGCATCCAGGCCACATCGATCGTCATGAGCGATTTATTGATGCGTTCCGGCCACGAGGCCATGGCGGCGGCGAGTGAAACCAGCAGCATGCGCTTATCCGGCCATAGGATCTCGGGCACGAAGCGACGGGTGAGGCGTTTGGGCACCTGCCAGCCGAGCGGCACCAGTATGCAGGCGATCCATAGCCATAGTTCCACAATCAGCCGTGGTTTCTGGTTAAACCAGCTGCTCATATTATGCAGATTGGTTTCCTGCTCCTTGTTGTTTTCGAGGAAATATTCCGGCACGTTCCACTGGAATAGATACTGACCCCAGCTGTTATCCTCGCCCACGAAGAAAAACACCGCGAGCGTATAGGCCAGCAGCCAGCGTTTCAGCAGCGCCGTATCCGCTACGCGCACGGCAACGACACCAAAGGCGCAGACGATCAGCAGTACGAGGCCGGTCCCGAGCTCCAGCGTTCCCAGCGGATTATGGTTAAGCTTCTGATAGTCCTCGATTCCGGCATAATACGCGGCAAACATGGCGAGTACCGCGGCCAGAGGCAGTATCCAGTTAAGACGGGGGTTAAGAAACAGAGATTTCATACTCACTGGGAAGTATCAGAAAATTTGACTTATGAAAGGGGAAAACGGATAAACTGCAGCCATGAAACGCTTTCTTACATCTTTGTGGCGTGTATCGCGATTTCCGTTGCTGGCACTGGCAGCAGGCGGGCTGTATCTCGGCGCCATCCAGATCAACGATAATTTCCATACGGTGGTGGCGGGCGAGCTCTACCGCTCCAACCAGCCCAATGCGGGCGACCTTGCGCGCTATGTCGAGCGGCACGGCATCCGCACGGTGATCAACCTGCGCGGCGTGCGGCCTGACAAGCCATGGTACCCGATCGAGGTGGCCGAGGCGAAAGCGGCAGGCGTCAAACTCGTCGATTTCCATCTGTCGGCCTCGCGCGATGTCGATACCACGCGGATGCAGCAATTAATCAGCGTCATGCGCGACGCTAAAAAGCCGCTGCTCATTCACTGCAAGGCGGGGGCGGATCGCAGCGGCCTTGCTGCCGCACTGTACCTTGCTGCGGTGAAGAAGGAGTCGGTCGCGATTGCCGAGCGCCAGCTTTGGCCCACCTACGGCCACCTGCCGCTACCCTTCCTTGACGCCTATGCGATGGATCGTAGTTTTGATGTCTTCAAGCCCACGCTCGAACTCGCCGCGCAGAAGTAATTTTCAACGTTGCAAGCCCTCACCCAAAATTCGCTAGGGCGAATTCTGACCTCCCGTCTTTGCTTGCGCTATGGCCGCGGCTACGTGCACATTGGCGTGCCATAACGTAATGAAGGTGGCTCCCAAGGGAGAGGTATATCCGTTTGCGGAGATTGGAAATGATGGCAGGGTCGTGTCGCTTGCTCTTCCCTCCCCCTTTGAGGGGGAGGGATAGGGAGAGGGCGGCAGCGTTTCCTTAAACTCGGCAGCTGCAACTTGCTTCGCAATCGCCCTCCTCCTAACCTCCCCCCTCAAGGGGGGAGGAACCCAACCACCGTGCCACGTTCGAATCTTGCATCCACCCGTCTCCTATGCTCTAAGGCGCGGAAATATGAGCCAAAGCACTGCCAAACAGAAGCCATCGAAAAAACGTTTACCCGTGGGCGCGGCGCCACGCGTCGGGTTCGTGTCGCTTGGCTGCGCCAAAGCCCTCGTCGATTCCGAGCGCATCCTGACCAAGCTGCGCGCCGAAGGCTACGACATCGCCCCCGATTACGCGGGCGCTGACCTCGTCATCGTCAATACCTGCGGCTTTCTCGACTCGGCGCGTGAGGAATCGCTTGCCGCCATCGGCGAAGCGCTCAATGACAACGGCAAGGTGATCGTCACCGGCTGCCT
>JANNSK010000011.1:0-16382 GCA_031402515.1 Alphaproteobacteria bacterium
TGGGTTCCTCCCCCCTCTAGGGGGGAGGTTAGGAGGAGGGCGTTGGCCGCACACTCTGCTGACGGGTAGGCTACCGCCCTCTCCCCAGCCCTCCCCCTCAAGGGGGAGGGAGCCGACCGTGCAAGCGTTGAGTGCTTTACCTGACGGCCCACATCATATGCACCATGTTTCACGCCTTACGGGAGGTGCTCATGCACCTCTTTGAAACCTACCGCCAGCATATCCTGAAGGCGGTGGAAGAAATCGTTCCCGGCCTGAAAACGGATGCGGTGACCTGCGAGCCGCCGCGCGACGCATCGCACGGTGACATGTCCACCAACGCGGCGATGGTGCTGGCTGGCCAAGCCAAATTGAAGCCGCGCGAGATTGCGGATAAGCTCGCTGAAAAACTCCGCGCCGTGCCACAGGTGACGGAAGTAACCGTCGCTGGTCCCGGCTTCATCAACGTCCGCCTCGCCGATTCCGCGTGGCAATCCGAACTCACCGCCATGCTTGCCGAAGGCGTTGGCTACGGCAATTCGACCATCGGCAAAGGCATCAAGGTAAATGTGGAATATGTCTCGGCCAACCCTACCGGTCCGCTCCACATCGGCCATGCGCGTGGCGCGGTGTATGGTGATGCGCTCGCTACACTGCTTATCAAGGCGGGCTATAGTGTAACAAAAGAATACTACATCAACGATGCGGGTGCCCAAATCGAGGTGCTGGCGAAATCATCCTTGCTGCGCTACCGCGAGGCGCTGGGCGAGGATATTGGCGAAATTCCTGAAGGGCTGTACCCCGGCGAATATCTGAAAGCCGTCGGCGAGGCACTCATCGTCGCCTACGATAACGAGTTGCTCGAATGGTCTGAGGTCAAACAACTCGCTGCGGTCAAAGACGTGGCGATTGATTGCATGATGGCGCTCATCCGGCAGGATTTATCCGAGCTTGGTATCGTCCATGACGTATTCACCTCTGAGCAAAAGCTGAAAGACGATAAAAAAGTCGAGCAGGCGATTAAACTCCTCACCGAGAAAGATTACGCCTATCGCGGTGTGCTGGAGCCACCAAAAGGCATGGTGGCCGAGGATTGGGAACCGAAAGAGCAGCTGTTATTCCGCGCCACCGCATTCGGCGACGATATGGACAGGGCGATTGCCAAGTCCAATGGCGAGTATACTTATTTCGCCGGCGACCTCGCGCTTACCATGGATAAAATATCGCGCGGCTTCGAAGTGCTTATCTACATGTTCGGTGCCGACCATGGCGGCTATGTAAAACGCCTCGTCGCCACCGCGCTTGCACTCTCCGACAAAAAAGCCTCCGTGGATGTGAAGCTCTGCCAACTCGTGCAACTGCTCAAAAACGGCGAGCCGGTGAAAATGTCCAAACGCGCGGGCAATTTTGTCACGGTGCGTGATGTGCTCGATGAAGTGGGCAAGGATATTCTGCGCTTCGTCATGCTCATGCGCAAAACCTCGCAGGATATGGATTTCGATATGGCGAAGGTAAAAGAGCAATCGAAGGACAATCCAGTTTTCTATGTGCAATACGCCCATGCGCGGGCCAAATCGCTGCTGCGCCGCGCCAACGCTGAAATGCCGGAAGCATTTGCTGGATCACAAAAACCAACGGCGGAATTGCTCGTACTGCTTACCCATCCGGCAGAACTGGCACTCATCCGCCTGCTCGCCAGCTGGCCGCGTGTGGTGGAGCAGGCGGCACTCGCCCACGAGCCGCACCGCATCATTTACTACCTGCAGGAAGTGGCGGCTGGATTCCATGGGCTATGGAATATTGGCCAGCAGGAAACTGAGATACGTATCGTGCAACCAGAGCAGCCAAAACTGACCGCGGCGCGATTAAGCCTTGCGCGGGCGATGGCCGTGGTGCTAGCTTCTGGCCTCAATGTGTGCGGTGTCGAACCGGTAGAAGAACTATAAAAGTGAGGCGCATATGAGGCCCGATTTGGACGACTTCGAAGAAATGAATCAGGACCCAGCTGCCGAGCCGCGCTCGCGGGCCATGTCGTGGCTGGTACTTTCCGTGGCGGTCATCGGTTTTGCCGCACTTGCCTATTACGCCTACGAATCCGGCACGCGCTCGCTGGATGACAGCGATATCCTCGTGGTCGATGCCGAGCAGGGCGACATCAAAACCGCGCCTGCCGAGCCGGGTGGCGAAGAATTCCCACATCAGGACAAAACGATATATGACGCGTTGACCGGCGATGAATCAGCGCAGAAAGTCGAAAAACTCCTGCCCGAGACGGAAGAGGCAGTGATGCCGGATCCTGCTCCGGCCAAGGAAGGGCCGTCGCCTGCGAAAGAGAAAACCACCACCTTTGTCAATGAAGCGGTGTCTTCGGCCGATGAGGAGGAGGAAGATATTTCTGCTGCGGCCGAGAAAGCTACTTCATCCGCGAAACCTTCCGATGCGATGCCAGCGACTACGATTCCCGCTGCTCCTGAGCCGACAGTCGCCGAAACGCCATCGCCTGCGGCTCCTGCGCCTGAGAAGTCTGCGGTGAAATCTTCGGGTAGCTACAAAATCCAGCTCGGCGCGTTTAGTTCTGAGACGGAAGCGCAAACCAACTGGAACCGCATCGCCAAAAAATACAGCGGTACGGTCAAAGGCGCACCGATCATCGTGCGCGCCGACCTTCCGAGCGGCACATTCTACCGTCTGCGCGCCTCGGGTTTTGCATCCGCCGCTGACGCCAAAGCCGCCTGCGCCAAACTCTCCGCCGCTGGTCAGGCATGTTTTTATGCTGGGAAGTAGTAGCCCTCACCCAAAATTCGCAAGAGCGAATTTTGACCTCTCCCAAGGGAGAGGTAGCCGAGGGGCGAAACCATGCCACTTGCTTACCTCTCCCTTGGGAGAGGTCGAAAATCGTTCTTCACGATTTTCGGGTGAGGGCTAATGACCTGTAAATCCTTCATCACAGGCATCGAAGGACTCGCACTGAATGCCGATGAGCGCGCATTTTTAGCCAGCGAACAACCTTACGGGGTTATCTTGTTCGCGCGGAATATCGAAAGCCCGGAACAGCTTTCCGTGTTGAACGCCGACATCAAATCGCTACTGAAACATCCGTTTGCCTCCATCCTCATCGACCAGGAGGGTGGGCGCGTGGCGCGTATGAAGCCGCCGCATTGGCGGGCCTATCCGCCCGCCGGGAAATTCGCTAAGCTCGCCAAGAAGGATATGGAACGCGCTGAACGCGCCGTATACCTTAACGCACGACTCATCGCTGCCGAGTTGCGTGGCGTTGGCATCACCACCGATTGTGCGCCGCTTGCCGACGTAATTAGCGTAGAATGCCACGAGATTATCGGCGATCGTGCCTTCGGTAAGGAGCCTGAGCAAGTGGCAAGGCTTGCCCGCGCGCAGGCACAAGGCTTGCTCGATGGTGGCATCCTGCCCGTACTCAAGCACATCCCCGGCCACGGTCGGGCGATGGTGGATAGCCATGAAGCATTGCCTGTCGTCAAAGCCTCGCTCGCCGAACTTGAGGCTTGCGATTTCATCCCCTTCCGCGAACTTGCCGATATCCCGCTCGGTATGACCGCGCATATTATCTACGAAGCGCTCGATGCCGAACGGGTGGCGACGCTTTCACCCACCGTCATCCGCTTCATTCGCCGCATTATTGGCTTCGACGGGCTGTTGATGAGTGACGATTTGTCGATGAAGGCGCTCACCGGCTCCTACCGCATACGGGCAAAGGAAACACTCGAAGCCGGCTGCGATCTTGTGCTCCATTGCAACGGTAAAATGGACGAAATGCGCGACGTTGCAGCTGCCTCAGTCACCCTTGGAGGCGATGCGCTGGCCCGCGCCGAACGCGCCGCCTCCATGCTGCTGGCCAAAGCTCCCGCCAGCGACAGCGCCCTTTTCGCCGAATGGGAGAAGCTCCTCGCTGCCTGATGCCCTCACCCAAAATTCGCTAAGGGGCGAATTTTGACCTCTCCCGGTGGGAGAGGTATATCCGCTCGCGCGGATTGACAGGAAGAAGCGAGGAGGTGACGCTGGCTTACCTCTCCCACCGGGAGAGGTCAAAATCCACCTATTGGATTTTGGGTGAGGGCTATTTTGCTGGAATGACGGCAAAGCCTGTGATAGCAAATTCCCCAATCATTGGAGGTCGCCATGTCGCTAAGTTTTGGCCATATACTGCTGGTCCTGATTGTGATTCTTATCCTGTTCGGCGCAGGCAAACTGCCGAAGGTGATGGGCGACCTGGGCCGCGGCATCCGCAACCTGCGTGATGAGCTGGGCAAAGACGGTGATAAAGACGAAAAAACGAAGTAGCGAGCGCATATGCTCGATGTAGGCTTTTCCGAGTTACTATTGATTCTCGTCGCGGCAGTGGTATTTCTGCGCCCGAAGGATTTGCCCGTGGTCATCCGCGCCACCGCCAAAATCGTGCGCCAGCTTAAAGAAATCACCTCCGGCGTGCGCGCACAAATCAAGGAAGTGGTGGACGAGCTCGAGGCCACCACCACTATTATCGACCTCGATGGCAAGCCACAAAAAGCCTACGATGTGACCGCGCTGAAATCGCTTGAAACACCGAAGGATGTCACGCCATGAGCGAGGCGGAACTGCAAACGCCGATCATGGCGCATCTCGTCGAGCTTAAAGGCCGGATTATCCGCATACTCGTGGTATGGCTGGTGGCGGTGTTGTTTTGCTACATGCATGCGGACGATATTTATCAATTCCTCCTAGTGCCGCTCAAAACTGCGTTTGAAGGCGAGCAACGCCAACTCATTGCCACCTCGCTCACCGAAACGTTTGTCACTTACATCCGCCTCGCCATTTATGGCGGATTTTTCATCGCCTTTCCCTATATCGCCTCGGAAATCTACCTGTTCCTCGCGCCCGGCCTGTATAAACGCGAGCGCAAGGCGCTGCTGCCCTACCTCACCGCCGCGCCCATCCTGTTCCTACTCGGCGCTGCACTGGCTTATTATTTCGTGATGCCGAAAGCCTGGGAGTTTTTCATTTCCTTCGAGATGCCGGATGCGCCGCTGCCGCTTGTCGTCCAAGCCAAAGTCAGCGAATATCTCGGCCTTGTGATGCAGCTGGTGCTGGCCTTTGGAATATCCTTCCAATTGCCGGTGCTGCTCACCATGCTGGTGCGCGTGGGCCTTCTCAAAACCGAAACGCTAAGCAAGGGCCGCCGCTATGCGATTGTCATTTTGCTCACAGTGGCCGCCTTTATCACCCCGCCGGATATCGTGAGCCAAGTCCTGCTTTTCATCCCGCTTTACGCCCTGTATGAAATCTCCATATTCGTTTGCCGACGTATTGAGCGGCGGCGGGCGGAGCACGAGTTACAACATGCATGACATAAAGTGGATACGAGAAAATAGAGATGCTTTCGATGCAAGCATGAGAAAGCGTGGCTTGTCTTCGCCATCTGAAATGCTTTTAGAGTTAGATGATAAGGCAAGAGCACATCAGACGGAATTACAACAACTGCAAAGCGAACGAAATGCTCTTGCTAAAAAGATAGGCATATCAAAATCAAAAGGTGAAGATGCATCTGAACTAATGGCTGAGTCAAAGCGAATAAATGAGTCTATCGCTCGAAAAGAAACAAGAATGAATGAAGGGCATACAAGAGATTCTTTGTTGGAAATACAACCAAATATCCTTGACGAAAAAGTTTCTGAAGGCGCAGATGAATCGAATAATGTCATACAAGAAAGAGATAAAATCCCTCCCAAACGTGATGTGCCAACTCCCAAAGATCATGTGGCGCTCGGCGAAGCGCTAGGGATGATGGATTTTGAATCAGCTACCAAAATGTCCGGTGCGCGATTCGTGGTATTAAAAAAAGACCTCGCTCGCCTCGAGCGTGCGCTGGCCAGCTTTATGCTCGATATCCATACGGGCGAGTTTGGCTACACCGAAATTAATCCTCCGTATTTAGTAAAGGATTCTGTGCTTCGGGGGACTGGGCAATTACCAAAATTTTTTCAAGACCTTTTTTCAACATTAAAAGATCAAGCAAGAACTAGTGTATACACTATCGAAGTGTTTAAAGAGCAGGCTGAGAATAATCTAAAAAACAAGGGTTTTAATTTCTCTGGAGGCGATCTCTTACAAGAGCAGGGAAGATTACAACAAGAAGCTTTCGATAGCTTACGTCTCTGGCTCATCCCCACTGCCGAAGTATCGCTGACCAATATCGTGCGCGAGGAAATTCTTGATCCGAAATCATTGCCCATGCGCATGACGGCCTGGACGCCGTGTTTCCGTAGCGAGGCGGGCGCGGCGGGAAAAGACACCAAAGGCATGATCCGCCAGCACCAATTCAGCAAAGTCGAGTTGGTGAGCATCGTCACACCCGAAGAATCCGAAGATGAACATGAGCGCATGACGGGCTGCGCCGAGGAAATCCTCAAACGCCTCGGCCTGCATTATCGCGTGATGCTGCTTTGCGCGGGCGATACGGGCTTTTCCGCACGCAAAACCTACGACATCGAAGTCTGGCTGCCCGGCCAAAATACTTTCCGTGAAATATCGAGCTGCTCCAATTGCGGCGACTTTCAGGCGCGGCGGATGAAAGCACGTTACCGCAAATCGGAAAAAGAAACCGCCTTCGTGCACACACTCAACGGCTCCGGCCTCGCGGTGGGCCGCACGCTGATTGCCGTGCTCGAGAATTACCAGCAGCCGGATGGCTCGATTGCCATTCCCGAAGCATTGCAGCCTTACATGAACAACAAAACGAAGATTGAGAAATGAGCGTAGATATTGACAATAGCTTGGTGCCTAGCTCCCCCCTTGAGGGGGAGCGGGTTCACGCTAGCATAGCGACGCGTGAACCGTGGGGGGTTACCTTCGCGGCCCATCCCCCCACCGGCGCGCTTAAGTGGCGCGCCGACTCCCCCTCAAGGGGGGAGTTAAAAAGATGACCATCGACCTAAAAAACGCGCGGATTCTCGTCACCAATGACGATGGCGTGGAAGCCGAGGGCATCGTCCTGCTCGAAAAAATCGCCCGCACGCTTTGTGACGATGTGTGGGTGGTCGCCCCCGACGCCGAACGCAGCGGGGCAGGGCACTCGCTCACCATGAGCCAGCCGATTCGTTATCATCAGCTTGGGCCGCGCCGGTTTGAAGTCGTCGGCACGCCGACCGATTCGGTGTTGATTGGAGTCAGTGAAATCTTGAAGGACAAAAAACCGGACCTTGTCCTCTCCGGCATCAATCGCGGTGCCAACGTGGCGGAAGACGTCACCTATTCCGGCACCATCGCCGCCGCGATGGAGGCCACACTCCTCGAAATCCCCGCCATCGCGCTTTCCAATTTTTTTGGCTCCATCGACGAGCGCATCGATGAAGCAAGGTGGACGGCAGTGGAGCATTTCGCGGCCGACATCATTCGTAAATTAACCAAAGTAAGCTGGCCGCACGGCAACCTGATGAATGTAAATTTTCCCGGCATCCCTACAAAAGATGTGAAGGGCATTAAGGTGTGCCCGCAAGGGCGTAGGCGTATTGGCGACAAGCTCGACAAGCGCACCGACCCCAAGGGCCGTACGTATTTCTGGATCGCAGGACCCGGCACCGAGCCGTTCGAGGACCAGCCCCACGCCGATTATCGTCAGCTTGCCGATGGTTTTATCACCATTACCCCGCTCAATATGGAATTGACGAATTACAAAATGCTCGACGCCCTCCATGCCGTGATGGAGGGTGCGTGAACGGACACTTGCTCAGACTTAGCTCCCCCCTTGAGGGGGAGCGGCAACACGCGAGCTTCTTCAGCGACGCGTGTTGCGTGGGGGGTAACCTTCACTTCCCAACCCCCCACCGAATCGCTGAAGAAGCGATTCGACTCCCCCTCAAGGGGGGGGTTAGGCTCCGAGCAAGCGGAGAGGCCGCATGAACGCCAAGAAAAACAGCGCCATCAAGGGCGTACACCCGGCGCTGGCGGACGCGCTTGAAGCCTCGCTGCATGCGGAGAAAATTCGCCTGATTATGAAGCTACGCCGCTCCGGCATCACCGACACACGCGTGCTTGGCGCCATCGAGCAAGTGCCGCGCGAGCGTTTTGTTGAAGAACAATTCCTCGACCGCGCTTATGAGGATAACGCGCTGCCGATTGCGATGGACCAGACCATCAGCCAACCCACCGTCGTTGCTGAAATGACGCAGATGCTCGATGTGGAGCCCACCCACACCGTGCTCGAAATCGGCACCGGATCCGGCTACCAGACGGCCATTCTCGCCAAACTAGCGCGGCGTGTGCACACGATCGAGCGCCACAAGCAACTCGCCGAGGTGGCCAAGGCGCGATTCGAGGCGATGAAATTGCGTAACATCACGCCGCATGTGGGCGATGGCAGCAAGGGCTGGGCGCATGGCGCGCCGTATGAGCGCATCCTCGTCACCGCCGCTGCAGAAAAAGTACCGCAGGAACTGCTTAGCCAACTTGCTATCGGCGGCATCATGATTATTCCCGTCGGCCCGCATGTTGCGGATCAGCACCTGCTCAAACTCACCCGCATCTCGGAAACAGAGGTGATGAGTGAGGTGCTGACCGCTGTGCGCTTTGTGCCACTGGTTGAGGAAAAGTAGACCTCCTGAACCCCACTGTACTTGCGTTCAGCCGCCCTGTGCGCTATAGTGTGGATAAATAAAACTAAGTTATTAAAAACAGGGCATTCTTCAAGCCTCAAGTCGTATCGGGCAAGTAGCAAGCAATATCCTTAACGGGAGACTGTCCGATGCGTATTTCAGCCCTAGCGGCCCTCATGATTCTTACCACCGTTATCCTCTCCGCCTGCGGGCAGGATCAGATGGCGACGCTCGACGACCGCAGCAATCAGTATTACGGGCGTAACGGCAGCATGCGCGCCGCCTACCTGCCGCAGCGACCGATCGCGAGCAGCTATCGCGCGCCTGCCTATGCGCCGGCGATATCAAATCAAACCTACACGTCCGTGATGCCGGACGCGGTGACAACCACCGACCTTCCGCCGCCATCACGCGCTGCGTCGCACTATGCTGCCACGAAGCCTGCGGCGAGTATGGCGTCAGTTCGGGCTGCCGCCTGGCAATGGCCGGTGGAGGGCAAACTCATTAAATCGTTCGCCGAGCAGCGCGAGGGTATCACCATTGCTGCGAAAAAAGGCACGCCAATTCACGCTTCGGCCTCAGGCGAGGTGGCTTACGTAGGCTCACAATTGAAGGATTACGGCAATCTGGTGATTGTGCGCCATGTAAACGGTGAAATGAGTTCTTATGCGCATGCCTCGGAAATCATCGTCACCCGTGGTGACCACGTGAAGCAGGGCGACGTACTGGGCTATGTCGGCCAGACCGGACGCGCGTCGCAATCACAGCTTCATTTCGCCATCCGCTCCGGCGATCGCACCATCGATCCGTTGACACGGTTGCCGCAGCAGATGGCGTCAAACTAGACGAAATCACGAATCTACGATAATGTTCATTGTGATTTCGTTTCCTCGTGACTTCGTGATTTCGATATTGCTACCGCGGTTTCATCGGCACACCTCTGCGGCCGGTCGGTCGGTTTGGGGGGGCCACACGTGGCCTAGCGGTTTCGGGGTCGATCTCAGCAGCAGGTTTAGCAACGGGTGGTGGCGCGGTGAGCGTTTCACCGGGGGAAATCATTTCCGCAGGTGGCAATCTGGTTAGATCAATCCCGGGCTCAAGCGCGCCGTTGTTAGGCTTGCCGTAATTCTGGAAGTAGGGGAGGTCATGCTCGGGCGACAGGGCCTCGCTGCCCAGCGGACGATAGGTGCGGCGGCCCGACGGTGCACGGATACCCTTGATCTCGACATCAAGAATGTCGCCATAGCGTTTGAGGATGTGGTTGAGCGCTACCTGTAAGTCACCCCTAGCACGAATGGCGGTGCCGTTCTTGCCGATATTGCCATCCTCGCCCTCGGTGAAGTAACGGCCGGGATCGTAGCGTTCCTTGAAGTCGAGCGCGCGCATGCGCAGGCGGCTGGCGAGGGGATAAAGCGAGTCAGGGTCGACTGCAGGTGCGCCCGGCCTGCCGGAGGTGACTTCCGCCAGCACTTCCTTCACCGCCTGGTTCATGGCGGTTTTAACTTCTTCGGGCGTGCGCACGCCAAGGACGTCGTGTTTGACGTAGGCACGCCATTGTTCGATGGATTTCGTGATATCTGCTAGTTGCTCTGCGCTGACAAAATTATTTGCGCGCACTTCGCTGCCCACTTCTTTTAATGCGAGATTAACGCTTTCATCGAAGAATTCGACGGCATTATGCACTTGCGGATTGAAAGCAAAGCGCAAGCGACGGGCGGCGTGGCCTTGTATTCCGCCGTATGTTTTGGCCATGGGGAACCCCGTTTTAAGATAGCCTTCTTTGCCGGGATACCTCGCCAATATATTTCTTACATATTCTTTGTTGCCGAATGGCGGGTCCTCTTGTCCGTAGATCCGCGCGAGTTCACTCATATCGTGCCGGATGTCAAACCGGTGGGTGTCGATCACAAGATTCATTTTTTCTTTTTCGTGGATGGCCTCCATGGCTTTCGCGAGGTCGTTATTGTTAATCTCAATATGCAGCTGTGCCACCATACTGCGCAAACCTAGCACTTCGATGGATGATAAAGGATCTCGCTTATTGCGGCTTCCATCGACGCTTTTTGCCAGATGTTCGGTAAACCCTCTGATATCCGCTTGCCTGAGAAAATCACGACCTTGGGAAATGACGAATTTGATAGAAGGTACATCATGCGGTTCGCGCACGGCACTCAGGTTGGGTGCAATTTCCAGTGTGGCCTTCTCATACGCCGCATCGACGGCCTTAATCCACGCCGGGTTGTTGGCATCGGATTTGGGGATAGTGCCAGCCATGGCTTTCTCCGGTGCGATTGTTGGAGTGGGTACGGAAATATGTAACTGCTCCGCCAGTGTGCGCAGGCCGATGACTTTGTAGGCCAACTCGGGATCATTTGGATTTTGTTGCAATTCTTTGAGGCCTTTTTCTAGCATTGTGCGGAAATGCTCTGTCATGCCCATTTTTAAATACTGTCTGGCGCCCTGTACGAGTGATTTCACATTGGTTTTACGGTGTGGGTTAATAATAGCCCGTGCCGATGGTGAAGTCTCCATTGCGCGATCTGCCTGCCCATACGCCGCATCGACCGCTGCTTCCCACGCTGGGTTCTTGGGATTGGGTTTCAATGGTATCTCGCTCATGGCTGGCTCCGTGGATTTGATATGCATGACGTCGCGTTTTACATAGGCGCGGAATTGTTCGGTGTAGTCGCGGATGATTTTATAATCCTGAATGCTGAAATGCTCTCTCTGGCGGGCAAGCGCCATGTTGACAGTTTCGTCGAAGAATTTCATCGGGTCGTGTAGTGAAGGCTGAAAAACGCCCTCAAAACTGTTGAGAACGATGCTGATAATATCGTCGTATCCAAAAAACCATTCAGCGTGTTCCAGCAACGCTTTTGCCCGCGCTGGGTGATGCTTTTTTACGTATGCTGAAAATGCCTTCGAGCCATACGCAGCGTGTTCGCCATCTACTTTCTCAACAAAATCTTTGATATCGATGGCGATGTTGTTGCGCGTGACCTGTGGAATTGGTCGGATGTGTGCTTCTCGGTAATGTTTCTCAAGCGCCGCTCTGAGGTTAGCATCGCTGATGTCGATATTCAGGGTGACGGCCATCTCTCGCAGGCCAATGAGTTCCGCTTGAGTAGCTGCCCTTTCCCTTGGGTCGCGGGCGGTGCGCGCTTTTTCTGTAAGCCGGGCGATCGTCGCGATGAATTTATCGACAAGTCCAAGCTTGAGGAAAACAGCCTTGTCAGCAATCACGGCGCGAACGGTGTTGGTGGTGTGAACATCTGCCCGTAAGCGGGCAAGGTTGGGTGTTACCTCATAAATGGCTTTTTCGCGCGCCTTCTCTACGGCAGCTTGCCATGCTTCGTAAGCGGCCCGGTTGAAGTTGGGATCGCGTGGGTCGGTGATGGGCATGTCGGGCAGGTTGCTCATGCCCGCGAATCTAGCCGATTCAAATGGAAAGTAATGTGACAGTTTTGTGAAGATTAGCCTCCAGCCCGTAGCCTACAGCCGAGAAATTTTAGCTATAAGCTGTAGGCTGTAGGCTAATAGCTACTTCAACAGCTTAGCCAGCCGCTCGCGCACCGCCGCGCCGATATCCTTGCGGTCGAGGGCGAGGGCCACATTGGCCTCGATATAGCCGGCGACTTCGCCGCAATCGTAGCGGGTGCCGTCGAAGCGGAATCCATAAAAATCGGTGGTGGGGAGTTGGCTCGAGAGCGCGTCCGTTAATTGGATTTCGCCGCCCGCACCGCGTGCCTGTTTCTCCAGCACCGCGAAAATCGATGGCTGCAATATGTATCGCCCGATGATGGAGGTGGTCGATGGTGCATCTTTCGGCTGGGGTTTTTCGACAAGCCCGGTGGCTTTTACCAACTGGTCGGACTTGGTGGAGCCATCCGCCAGTTTCAAAATCCCGTAGCTGGCAGTTTTTTCCGGCGGCACTTCCATCACCGCGGCCATGTTGGCGCTGCTGATTTTGCCATGGGCGCTGATCATTTGCTTCATGCAGGGCGTTGGCGCGTAAACAAGGTCGTCCGCCAGAATAACCGCGAACGGCTCGTCGCCGATGGCGTTCCTCGCACACCAGACAGCGTGGCCGAGGCCGAGCGGCTCCTGCTGGCGCAGATACAGGATATTGCCGGGGTCCGGCAGCCATTCGCTGGTGATGGCAAGTGCGGTTCCCTTGTTTTTGTCGCCCAGCGTGCGTTCGAGCTCATAGGCGCGGTCGAAATGGTTTTCGATGGCGTCCTTATTGCGGCCGGTGACGAAAATGAATTGCTCGATGCCGGCGGCGTGTGCCTCCTCGAATGCGTAATGAATCAGCGGCTTATCGACGACGGGCAGCATCTCCTTCGGCATCGATTTGGTGGCGGGCAGGAAGCGCGTGCCAAGGCCGCCGACGGGGAATACTGCTTTGCGGATTTTCATCAGGTCCATGTCGCCCGATTTCCGTGTAAAATCAACAGAATTATGGCCGACAGCCGACAGCCGACAGCTTTTAGCTATAGGCTGTGGGCTGTTAGCTCTCGGCTCTCCTTGACACTGGGCCAAAAATCCGTAGATTCGCCCCCTCACAACGAGGCAGTCATGGCAAAAAAAGCTACCATTCTGGTGAAACTCGAGTCGTCCGCAGGGACCGGCTTCTATTACGTTAGGAAGCGCAACCCGCGCAAACAGACGGAAAAGCTGAAATTCCGCAAGTATGACCCGATGGCGCAAAAGCACGTCGAGTTCACTGAAACGAAACTCAAATAAAAAGCCAAGAGCCTGCAGCCAACAGCCTAGAGCTGTAGGCCGTGGGCTGTAGGCTGTAGGCTGATTATGATCAAAACACTCGCACTGCTCACACTCGCCCCATTAAGCGCTTTCGCGCAGGATGCAGCGGCTCCCGCTGCGGCTGCAACTGGTGCTGGCTCGTCACTGGCCAGCATGCTGCCACTGTTGCTCATTTTCGTGGTGTTTTATTTCCTGCTTATTCGTCCGCAACAGAAGCGCCATAAAGAATTGCAGACACTGCAAGCCGGATTGAAAAAAGGTGATGAAGTGGTCACCTCCGGCGGCGCCATCGCCAAATTTGTGCGCGAGGGTGATAACAACACCGCCATCGTCGAAATCGCCCCCGGCGTGGAAATCAAAATCATCAAATCGACCATTGCCAGCGTCCTCAGTAAAAATATCGGCGGCACCGTCCCGGCCAATCAGGTGAAGAAAAAAGACGCGCGGGTGAAAAACGACAATGTCGTGCCCGATAAAGAGAGCGTGGCGAACGATAATTAGTGCTAGTCACTAGTGCTAGTCGCTAGGAAGACTTGCTTGACTCGGGCGTACGCTCCTTTAAACCACTCGGAATCTTTCACCCCTAGCACTAGCGACTAGCACTAGCACTATGCTCGAATTCCCCCGCTGGAAAGTTATTTTCGTCCTCCTCGTCACCGGGTTTTTTACACTGGCGGCATTGCCCAATATCGTGCCGGCGGAGCGCTACAAGAATCTTCCAAATATTCTGCCACGGGCTGCCGTACCGCTCGGGCTTGACCTGCGTGGCGGTTCGCACCTGCTGCTCGAGCTAAACTACAACGCTTATCTCAGCGACCATATGAACAATGTGCGTGACGGGCTGCGGGCGACGCTGCGCGAAGAAAAAATCGGCTATCTCGATCTGCATGCGGGGATAAAAGAAATTACCCTTAGCATTCGTCAGGATACCATTCCGCAAGGCACCAGCCTCAAGTCCATTTTCCGCAAAGCCGACCCAGACCTTTCCGTTGACCAGAGCGGCGAGAAAGTACGGCTGTACTACGAAGACAAGACGCTGCGCACGATGCAGCATCAATTGCTAACCCAATCGATTGAAATCGTCGAGCGAAGGGTGAATGAGGCGGGCACCAAAGAACCCATCGTGCAGAGTCAGGGGCTGAATCGTATCGTCGTGCAGGTGCCGGGATTGCAAGACCCGGGACAACTCAAAGCGCTGCTCGGCAAAACGGCAAAAATGACGTTTCACCTTGTCAATGAATCCGTAGCAGCGGAAGATGTCGAGCGCGGTACCGTGCCTGCCGATACGCGCATCCTGCCCTCGGACGAAAAAGAGGATCCGGGCATCCCGCCGCAGCGCTTCGCGGTATATTCGCAGGTGGCGCTGTCGGGTGAACTGCTCACGGGCGCCCGCGCGGGGTTTCAGGACAATCAGCCGATTGTTGAATTTTCCTTCAACACATTGGGCGCACAGAAATTCGGCGACATCACGCGCGAGAATATTGGTAAACGCTTTGCCGTGGTGCTCGATAATAAAGTCATCACTGCACCGGTAATTCGCGGTGCAATTCTTGGCGGTCGCGGGATTATCGAAGGCAACTTTACCGTTGAATCCGCCAACGAACTTGCCGTGCTTCTGCGCGCGGGCGCTTTGCCCGCGCCGCTCACCGTAATCGAGGAACGTTCGGTTGGCCCCAGCCTCGGCCAGGATTCTATTGAAGCAGGCGTGATGTCGGCCTATGTCGGCATCGGGCTGGTGATTCTATTTATGCTGATGTTCTACGGACTCTTTGGCATTTTTGCCAATATCGCACTGATTGTGCATCTCATCATCGTGCTCGGTACGATGGGACTCATCGGCGCCACGCTGACGCTGCCCGGCATCGCCGGTATCGTCCTCACCATGGGTATGGCGGTCGACGCCAACGTGCTTATCTTCGAGCGCATCCGCGATGAAATCCGTTTCGGCAAATCGCCGCTCGCTTCCATCGAGTCTGGCTTCCGCCTCGCTTACGGCACGATTATCGATTCCAACATCACCACCTTGGTTGCCGCCTCCTTGCTCTATCAATTCGGCGCAGGATCGGTGAAGGGATTCGCGGTGACGCTCACCATCGGTATTCTTTCGACCATCTTCGCTTCCGTGATGTTCGTGCGCATGTTGATTGTGTATTGGATCCGGAAAACCAAGCCGAAAAAGATCCCGATATGATGGATGTCACGCCCAGACTCGTTTCTGGCGCGCAGCGGATTGAGTCCTACGGTCCGGCGGGATTCAAAATTGCCGGATCGGACTATACAAGAAGTGTGTTGGTGACGGTCGGCGTAACCCAGAACTGGGTTGTCACATCCGCCGCCGATATCACCATGGAATCCTTATCTGCCCTCATCGCATTGTCGCCCGAGATACTACTCATTGGCACCGGCGCCCGCCACGAACCCATCGCTCCTGCTTTACGCATGGCACTGAAATCAAAAACTATTCCCTGTGATTCGATGGATACCGGCGCCGCCTGCCGTACCTTCAATATCCTACTGGCCGAAGGCCGCAACGTGGCGGCGGCGCTGATAGTGCTGTAGACAGCTGACTCAGCCAAAAAACCCTTATTTATGAAGCTCACCTAACCAAAACTTCACGAACTTGTCACATCACAGGGGGGCGATTTGAGGTAAAATGATCTTAGGAATTTGGGGATCACATGTATCAAGATACCGCACCGATACGAGGATTAGTCAGCAGCCACTTTGCGTTAAAGTATAATGGTGGCGGCATACGTGATAAAGGTGGTGACACCGTAGACAATTTTCTGTCTTACATTCAGCAGTTTTTAGAAGATGATGAGGGAAAAGAAGCGTGTCCTGGTGGCAGCACTACTGCCGGTCACTTGTTAGAGGAGGCGGACAAACGGCTTCAGGAAAAGGGTGGGTGGTTTTCTTCGCCACCCTATCAGATGCTGACCGTTTTGCGGACAATCGCTAGTGCTGTTGTAAATACTAAAGGACCCGATACGGTTATTGTTCTCAGTGATCCTCAGCAGCTCCGCCTGCTTCTTG
>JANNSK010000012.1:0-39336 GCA_031402515.1 Alphaproteobacteria bacterium
AAGGTGTAGGCAACAGAACTTGTAACCGAGTCGATGCCTTCGCTTGCGTTCTCGGTGATGACGTCGCCCACGTTATCGACCGTGTAGTTATCGTCACCCGCACCCCCGACCAGAGTATCTGCGCCGGTGCCGCCACTGAGCGCGTTATTGCCCGAGTTGCCCGTCACTACGTTGGCAAGCGTGTTGCCCGTACCGTTGATAGCGGAAGTGCCCGTAAGCGTGAGGTTCTCAACGTTGGAACCAAGTGTATAGGCTGCGGAACTAAGCACTGTATCCGTGCCTGCACTCGCGGCTTCGGTAATCGTGTCGCCACCATCGGTAACATAGGTGTCATTGCCTAAGCCACCAACCATGGTGTCAGTGCCCGTGCTGCCATCGAGCACGTTATCACCGCTATTGCCGGTCAGGTTGTTGTTCAGCGAGTTTCCTGTGCCGTTGATCGCTGCTGTGCCAGAAAGCGTTAAGTTTTCAACATTGACGCCCAATGTATAAGCGGCGGCTGAACTGGTGACCGCATCCGTGCCTTCGGCTGCATTCTCGGTGATGACATCACCGGCATCATCCACGATGTAGCTGTCATTGCCCGCACCACCGATCAACGTGTCGCTACCCGCACCGCCGTCTAACGTGTCGGCAATAGTACCAGTGCTCGCATTGAGTACGTTGCTGGCACTATTGCCAGTCAGGTAATTGGCAAGCGTGTTGCCTGTCCCGTTGATGTTTGCAGTGCCAGTGAGCGTAAGGTTCTCAAGATTCGTGCCCAAGGTAAAGGCCACCGCACTCAGGACTGTGTTGATCCCCGTAGCCGATGTATCGGAAACCACATCTCCCAACGAATCCACGATATAGGTAGTATCGCCGGAACCGCCGGTAAGCGTATCATTGCCCGCGCCACCATCGAGTGTATCCGCACCCGAACTACCGCTGATATTGTTGTTGGACGAGTTGCCGACGATGATGTTTGCGAGTGTATTACCCGTGCCGTTGACCGCAGACGCTCCGGTGAGCGTCAGATTCTCAACGTTACTGCCCAGCGTATAGGTAAGCGACGTAATCACCGTATCAGTGCCAGCACTTGATGCTTCGGTAACCACATCGCCAGCCACATCGACTACGAATGTATCATTGCCCAGACCGCCGACCATGGTGTCGTTACCGACACCTCCGTCGAGCGTATCGTCACCATCGCCGCCGCTGATACTGTTGTTAGCACCGTTGCCAGTAATGGCGTTCGCAAGCGTATTGCCGGTGCCATTGATCGCGGAGCTGCCCGACAGCGTCAGGTTTTCAACGTTGGCGGTAAGCGTGTAGGCCGCCGCGCTGAATACGATGTCCGTGCCTTCATTGAAGTTCTCAGAAACGATGTCGGTTGCCGCATCGATGATAAACGTATCATTGCCGCCGCCACCGATCAGCGAGTCAGTCCCTGCGCCGCCATCAAGCGTATCATTACCCCAGATGCCGAAAAGCGTATCGTTGCCTGCATCGCCGAGTAGAGAGTCATCACCATTGCCACCTTCAAGCGAATCCAGCCCATCGCCGCCCCAGAGCGTGTCGTTGCCTTCATCGCCCCAGAGCGTGTCGTTATCTTGATCGCCACCGATATAGTCGTTCCCGTTGTCGCCGTGTAGCTGGTCAGCACCCGTCCAGCCCCAGATGGTATCGTTGCCGTCATGGCCATTGATGGAATCATTGCCATCGTTACCGTAATAGAGATCGCCTGCCAGCGAGCCTTGGATAAGGTCGGCGGTAGCGCCACCGGAGATGGTTTCACCAGCAAAGAAGGAACTATCGATCTGGCCGGAACTATAGTTGGCTAGCGAAATCACTTTGCCGCCGGGCAGCAGAATGCGCGCGTGTCCGCCGTCATTGGTGATGTAGAGGTCCGACATATACCAATGGCCCGCCGTCAAGGTGACGGCATCGATAACATCGCCTGCCGCGCGATTGAAATCAGTGACGTTGGTGAAGTCACGTGAACTGGCGTTGATGACAAACCGGTCAGCGCCCGCAAGCCCACGCAGGTTGATGTCGTTCACGCCACCGATGATTGTATCGTTACCCGTTGTGCCGGTTTTTACCGTGGGTGCAGCACCGCCTTGCCCAACCGCGTTGATGGTATTCCAATCCCAGACAACACCATCGGAGAAGTGGATTTCATCCAGCGTGTTATAATTGCCGGGAGAGTTGAAGTGATTCTGAAAGGTGACCGTCTGACTTAGGGATGGCGTGGAAATAACAAGATTGCTGCCCACCTGACTTAATGACATCTGCGCCGATGTCGCATTCTGCAATACGACCGCATCGTAACCAAAAATATCGGTGATGGTCGTGCTGCCTGAATGGTTATCAAACAGGTAGGTGTTGTACCCGTCATAGGTGCTGATGGTATCGTTACCACCGCCGCCATAAATGACATCACTGGGCTGGACGTTGATGAAGTCGTTGCCGGTCGTGCCCCACACGGTAGGAACATAGGTGAGGAATCCCGCTGCGTTGTCGACGGCGGTCTTGGCCTGGATTTCGCTTAAGCCGAGATCGTCGTGATAGGTGCCAAGCACACGCGCGATTTCATTCCAGTAGATCTGCTTCTCCAGCGCGCTGGTAGGTGCGCTCGCCGCCGCATTGGCAAGGATGTTGGATAGCGTGTCGTTGAGGTTGATCTCGTCGGTTACAAAGTCATATTCAGCATTCTCGAATACCGGCGCGAGCGGCCCCTGTACCAGCAGACGGATTAACATCTCGCTGGCGAATTTGTAGTAGCCGCGTTCGAGATCATCGCCGATCTCCACCACCGGATTCGAGAATTGGCCGGGGACGTTGAAGAACGGCTGGCCGTTGACTTTCTCCAGCACCGCCAGATGCCGCGCATCCACGTAAGCGCCACGGCTGGTTGGGTTGACACCCGTCGCCCCCGCCCATTGCAGCATGATCGCTTCCGCCTGATCGTAGACCGTATCGATACCGGTGGCGATATCGGTCGTGGTAAGATTCTTCACCAGCGTTTTGAGCGTGGCGTCCTGCGTCATGGCGTAATGCAGCGATGGCAGTGTTCCGTAGCCGCGCGACATCGGCAGGAACAGCGTTTCAAGGTCGATGTCGAGGCTGCCCGCCGTGCCGTCGCCAATATACCAGCTGTCATACTGGTCAGTCGCCAGCAGCACGCCCGCCGCATTGCGCACGGAGCTATCGTTGAGCGTATAGGTCGACGTTCCCGCCACCGCATGCCCGCCGGAAACCGTATCGCTGGTGTGCGTCGTGTTGATCGAGGCGATGTTGAGGCTGCTCAATGTTTTCAATTCACCGGCATCGACGACGCCGTCGCCGTCGGTGTCCTGCCAGACGCGCAACGTGGACCACACGGCATCCGCCGCGCTCAGTTTGCCATCGGCGTTACCATCCACCGCCGCCATTTTCTGATACGCGGTGGTGCCGCCATTCTCGCCGAACATTTCGGTCACGTCGTCGATCTGGCCGTTGCCGTTTAAGTCGCGCACGAGAAATCCGTCGTCGCCTTTGAGCCATTCCATATGCTCGGCGAAGTTGTCATCGTCGATGTCGAACCAGACTTTGCTCGTGGCCTGCGTGACGTATTCCAGCCCGTCATTGTCGAGGTCGAGCGCGATCGGGCACCAGTTCAGCAGGCCGGGGAACGGGTTGCCGCCGCCGCCGAAACCGCCGTATCCACCGCCCGCACCGCCGCCGCCCGCGCCGCCGCCGTTATTGCCGCCCTGACCGTCATCGCCACCATCATTCCCACCACCGAGGGAATCGGGGCGAGGATCGTAACCACCGCCGCCACCATCACCACCACCACCGGGAATCACCCCAATTTTATTGGGTCCGTAGCCGGGCAAAGAAAGGCCTTTGTCGCCATACTTCTGATCGATGTATCGACCAACAGGGTCCAGATACTCCTGTGCATCAGTAAACATATCGCCGATATTTTTGCCGGTGCCGCTCGCATCTAAAAGTCCCTGCGCCCAATCAACGCAATTATTCCCTCCAAGTGTATAAGTTCCCGGATTTGCATCAGTCGCAGTGACATAGTTCTTCGCTGCATCTATCTGTGCATCGGTAGCAGGGACGTCGTAATAATACTGGTAAGCTATGTCCGGATTATTAATATGGTTGCTGTTGTCAACCACATCTCCCGGCCCCTGAAAAGTGTTGGGATTAGGGAACGGATATAATGGCTGATAGCCTCGATAAATTGTATTGCCGCTCGAATCGGTTATCCCCACAAAGGTGTGCCCGGAAATGCCGTTACTATCAACGTAAACTCTAATCGTGCCGCTCATAACTATCTCCCAAGTTTAGTGTGAATAATCATTTCAGGATCACCCGGATTGTATCCGAAGGTGACCACGATCTTTGTCGATTTGGTTAGTGGGCGATCACAGCCGATGGCCAATGCCCAATTTAAGTACTGATGCAATGGAACTAAATCATCTTGACTTACTTTCTCGTTATCAATGTCTTTTTTACTAGGCATAAAAAGGCATGGATTCCCCAATATAGTTTTCAAATCCCCCATCATTTTAGGCTGCTTTAAAAACAGCGGATCAGCATAAAGAGGAACACAGCGCTCAAACCGCCATGCTGCACATTTTTCGTAAAAAGCACCCGCCTGCTCAGCCGCCACAAAACACCCGCTTGGGGACGTGGGCAATCTCCTATGGCAGTCTCTTTCGATCAGAATGCTTCGGGCAGGAGAATCATATTTGGCATAGGATTTTAGAAAATCCTGCTGACCAAATGCTAATTGGACTATGCCCGAGACAGCGCTGCCTCGGGGAGTGTAGCCAGCCTCCGACCACCCTTGCATAAGTTGCATGAAGCCGTAAAACAAAACAGCTAAAACTCCGGCGGCGACCATCAGTCGCCGGTGGTTGCGCTTAGAAAACTTTTCTGGAGCCGGACTTTTCATTCGCTTGCCGCTTTTTTCAATTGCCTCAACCCTTAGTAGTATTTCTAAATTTTGCCAATGCTAAAAACGCTGACCCGCCCCCTATAAATAGGTCCAGGTCCGGGGTGACCTGCCCCCTATAAATAGGTCCACGTCTGGGGTTAGTCCGGATAGGATCTTTTGAAGCGACATGGCGCATCGCCATGTCCAAAATCGTCCAATAAAATCCGATGTTCTACAGGGTACAAGATAGGGTACAAGCCAAGAAGCAAGGCCATAAACTATATAGATATCAGATGGTTATGCTGCGGTTCAAATCTGGCCCCCGCAACCACCAAATCTAAAAGAGGTAGCTGCCAGGCTGAACGGCTATTTGGGAAGGCCATGCGGATGAACAAATAGCTCCGTATAAGCTGAACATAAGTGCGGCATGGCGATGTCTTGCCATCCATCCTCCATATGCTAATCACTAAACATGAAAGTGACCGGCAAATATAAAGTTCTGAAGCTGCTGGCCTTACTGGCGGCATTACTGATGCTTGCCGCAGTGATTTTACCGTGGAAGTCTTTGCTGGAGCAGCGGCTCATCCGGATATTTACGGCCAAAGGGTTGGAGAATACGCGCCTCACCATCAGCAATCTGGGTTTAAAAAGCATTTCCCTGAAAGATATTTCCGTTGGCAGTGCGACACCGCTGACCCTAAAAAATCTGACTATCGGTTACTCACCCATGGAGTTGTGGCGCGGTGACCTGCGTGAACTTACCGTCAGTGGTCTGGCCTTACAGGCAACTCAGACAGACAGCCAATGGACCGCGGTCGAGCTGGAGAATCTATTCAAAAATACTGCCGACAGTACGGCAACAACATTGCCGGTTACCCAGGCTGAATTGGCCGGTATCCCGCTCGATGCGGCGACAATAGAGAAAAGCAATCTTCATATTTCTGCTCCCCAATGGCAGGCGGAATTACCGCTTGAGCTGTATTGGCAGAAAGCCCCCGTGCCCTCGCTCTCTTACAAGGGAACAGGCCTGCACTGGAAAAAACAGGCGATGGAAATAAACACAGGCGACCTCTCCATTGAAGCCGCGCTGAGCGAGCAAGAGAAGCAATGGCGCGGCACATGGCAATTGGAAGAGGCTCTCATCACAGGTTTATCCGTCCCGATTCCACCGCTGGAAGGTAGCGGTACACTGCAAGCGCAAGCGCAGCAGATGGTATTTGAGGGGCAGTTCAAAAATGCCGACAACAGTTATCAGGCAAAGTTCAGCGTGAATTACGCGCTGAACGAGCCCAAGAAATCTATCGCCACACTTGCCTATGCCACCATGCCTTGGAATAACGGCAACGTGTCGGTGCGCAATGTACGCATCCCGCTGGCGGCGAAGGAGTCCATCCACGCGACCATCAACGTCGAGCATGCCTCCATCGACACACTGTTGCAGGCCCTGACCGGCAAGCGCGCCTCGGCGACCGGCGTGGTTTCTGGTACATTGCCAATCACCATCGCCCCTGACGGTACGCTGACCATCCATGAAGGTAACCTGAAAGCACAGGGGCCTGGAACCATCACCCTGGCACCCGAAGTCATCCCCGGCGACAACAAGCAGGTGGCACTGGTGCGCGAGATACTGAAAAATTTACATTACACCGTGCTCTCCGTCGCCATGGTCAGCGACAAGGACAACAAACTCTCGGTGCTCATGACCTTGGAAGGCAACAACCCCGATGTCCAGAAAGGCAAGCCGGTGAAATTAAATGTGCATTTGACGGGCGATGTGCTAGACCTCATCCAGCAAAGCATGCTGACATTCACGGATCCTAAAGAGCTTTTAAAGCAGGGCGAACATGAGAAATAAACTGATCTTCATACTGATAGTGCTTGGCTCGGCAGCCTGCACGCCAACAGTGCAGCTGCAGGCGCCCGACAAGCCCATTGAAATCAATCTTAACGTCAATATCGAGCAGCATGTGCGCGTATCGATCGATAAGGACGTGAAGCAGGCAATCTCCAAAAACAAAGACATTTTTTAACGTGAGGCTTTTATGAAAACGCGATTTCTCACCCTGTTTGCCGTCATCGGTATTTTAGCAGCTGCTCCCGCATTCGCCCTCGACCTGCATCAGGCGCGCGCCTCTGGCATGGTGGGTGAAAAATTGGATGGTTACGCCGCCGCATTAAAATCCACGCCGGAAGTGAAGGCTCTGGTGGCGGAAGTGAACGCCAAGCGCAGACAGGAATATGCACGCATTTCCGCGCAGAACGGCCAACCGGTGGATGTCGTCGCCAAACTGGCTGCCGCACAGATCATCGGCGGGCTGGAGTCCGGCAGCTCCTATCAGGCCAACGACGGCAGCTGGAAAACCCGTTAGGCTTTTTGCACGCCTAATGATCCCACTTGCGGCGATGGGGCTTGACCCTTGCGTTGGTGGCTTTCACCGCTTTCAGTATCTTAGGAATTTCTGTAGCGCTCACCGTCGCCATGTAGCGGCCGCTGCGGGCGGTGCTGACTTCGCCATGCACGGTAATATCATGATCGCTTAAGACTGCCTGTATGCCGACCAGATGCGTATGGTTGATACGTGTTTCAAACACATCCTTGCGTTTGCGCCAGGTGACCTCCGTCAGGGCGCGTAATGCGGCTTCAATGGGATCTTCGTACGGCATGGTTCTCCTTAGATAAATCTACCCGCCTGCAGGCAAACTTCAAACATCCTATGTAGCCTGACAATAACGCGCAATACCCTGTGCAGCGGCAACCGCCGTGCTGAAGCAGGCCTGCAACAGATAGCCGCCGGTAGGCGCTTCCCAATCCAGCATTTCGCCCGCCGCAAAAACACCGGGTTTGGCGTGGAGCATGAAGTCTTTATTCAACGCGCCGCGTGGGATGCCGCCGGCGCTGGAGATAGCCCGCGCCAGACCCGTAGTCGCAGTAACGGCAACCGGTATGGCCTTCAAACGCGCTGCCAACATAGCTGCGGTAGCGCGATTAAGTTCGGCCGCCGGCGTGACTTCACGCAACAGGCTAACCGCAAGGGGAGAGAAACCGGCGCTACGCAAATAGCTGCTGAGTGATTTATTGGCGCGTGGCGCTTGCAGTTTTTTTGTCAGTGTCTCAAGCGGCATGTCAGGCCGCAGATCGATTTGCATCACTGTTTTACCTTGCGTTCCGACCGTATCGCGCAAACTGGCAGAGAGGGCATAGATCACGCCACCTTCCATACCTTGCGCGGTAATCATAGCCTCGCCTTTGCGCGTGACGCCCTGATGGGTAATCGCTACGGGCTTCAATGGCGTGCCCGCATGTCGCGTGCTGAAATGCTCTGACCAAGGAACAATGAATCCGCAGTTAGACGGGCGTATCGGCACCATTTCGATCCCGCACGCTGCCAATATTCCGGTCCATACACCATCTGATCCAAGGCGTGGCCATGATGCCCCGCCGAGAGCCAGTAATGTAGCATCAGGTTTAACCAGAATTTTATTCTGAGTAGCATCGGTAAATCGCAGCGCGTCACCTTCCCAGCCCTGCCAGCAATGGCGCGGCGCATAATGTACGCCCAGCTGCTCTAATCGTTTCAACCATGCACGCAGCAACCCTACCGCTTTCATGCTGCGCGGAAAAATACGCCCGCTGCTGCCGATGAATGTTTCCTGGCCCAAGCCTTCGCACCATGCACGCACTGAATCGGGCGGAAAGGCGCGAATAGCGAGCGCGAGCCAATCCGCTGCCGCGCCATAACGCGCGAGGAATGGCTCAAGCGGTTCGCTATGCGTGAGGTTCAGCCCGCCGCGCCCGGCGATGAGCAATTTGCGCCCGGGGCTGGGCATACGGTCATACACCGTGACCTGATGTCCCGCTGTGGCAAGCACTTCCGCCGCCATCAACCCGCTCGGTCCCGCGCCGATGATCGCGATATGTTTATTTGCCTGCATTTGCTTTTTCTTCCAGCTCTACCCAGCGTGCGAGCGCCGCTTCGAGTGCTGCTTGATTAGCGGTGAGTTCGCGTAAGGCTTTATCAAAACGTAGCGGTTCACTCATATAAAGCTGCGGATCGGCAAGCAGTGCACAAGACTCCGCCAGCGAAGATTCAAGCTTAGTGATGCGGGCAGGCAGTTGCTGCAACTCGCGCTGCTCCTTGAAATCCATTCCGGTTTTTGAAGGCGGCTTTGGCACCGGGATGGGCGCAATCTTGGCAGGCGCTGCAGCCACTTTCTTGCTCCGGCGGCCAGTCTTGGCGGCAAGGTAATCGCTATAACCGCCGATATAACTCTCAATCACCGCATTGCCTTCGAACGCCATCACCTCGGTAACGGTGCGATCGAGAAAATCACGATCATGGCTCACGATAATGAGGGTGCCGGTATAAGCCGCGAGGATATCCTGCAGCATATCGAGCGTATCCATATCAAGATCATTGGTGGGCTCGTCGAGAATCATCAGATTGCCGGGATTGATTAATGTACGCGCCAGCATCAGGCGATTTTGCATACCGCCCGAGAGCGTGCCCACATCGTCGCGTGCGCGTTTCACATCGAACATGAAGCTTTTGAGATAGGCCGCTACATGGCGTGGCCGTTTTCGGTCACCGCCCAGGTAAACATAGTCGCCGTTAGGGGCAAGCGTGTGCCAAAGGCTTTTACGCGGATTGAGCGCAATGCGATGTTGATCGAAATAGGCAAGCTCCATTTTCTTGCTGCGCGAGATGAAGCCGCTATCCGCTTCAAGCTCACCGATCAGCAATTTGAGAAAGGTGGATTTGCCCGAACCATTGGGCCCAAGGATGCCGATGCGGTCACCCCGCAGGATGCGCAATGAGAAATCCTTAAGAATAGGAATCTGCTTGGCCTCGCGCGTAAAACATTTTGTCACATGCTTAAACTCAGCGACAATTTTCGAACTTACCGTGACCGCCAACGGATCGAGTTCGATTTTCTGGGTCTTGTTAGCAAACGCCGCCTTGTCCGCACGGATTTTCTCACGCAGGCGGTGCAGTTCATTCATACGCCGCTGGTTGCGTTTGCGCCGTGCGGTAACGCCGCCTTGCGTCCAATCCAGCTCCACTTCGAGCTTCTTATTCATATTATGCAGCGTGCGCGCTTCCTGTTCCAGCAGTGCCGCCGCCCAGTCATCGAACCCCGCATAGCCATCCGGGCAAATGCGCACTATGCCTTGCTCGAGCCAAAATACGGTGCTGGTGAAATTGCTCAAGAACGTGCGGTCATGGCTGACGCAGATGATGGCGCTGCGGCTTTGGGCCAAAAATTTCTCGAGCCATTGGATGGCTTCTAAATCGAGATGGTTGGTGGGCTCATCGAGCAGCAGGATATCGGGCTCGTCCACCAACGCCTGGGCGAGTGCCGCGCGGCGTAATTGCCCGCCGGAGAGATGGCCCATCAATGCAGTAGGGTCAAGGCCAAGCGGTCCAAGCACCATATCCGCGCGATAACCAAGCTGTGTATCTTCCGCTTTATGGGCCAGGCCGTGCATAACGAAATCGCGCACCGTTTCTTTGTCCGCATAACTGACCTGCTGTGCCAGATAACCAATGGTGCAATCGGGGAATCGAAAATTCTGCCCATCATCGGCAGCGATTTCTCCCATAATAAGGCGCATCAACGTTGTCTTGCCAGCGCCATTGCGCCCGATAAGGCAAATCTTATCCGCTTCATGGACATGCAGGTTCACCCCTGAGAACAACGGATTCGTGCCGATGTTCAGGTGAATATCTTCCAGACTGAGGAGTAATCGCTTCGCCATGGGGGCGCTATTAGCGCATATAAGCTACCTAAGCAACGTAGCTCGGGCGTTACCATTTATCTGTTGGCTAGTGTTGATCGAGGTGGGATCAGTCAAAGACTGTGGGAGTCGTGTCTGAGCATACACGACCATTAGTCAAAATTACTTATGCTGCTACACTCACCATAGCTGGGTTGGGGCACTCGTAAGTGTTGACCTAGTGAAGTTCTTTATAGTTCTAGAATTAGGGGCTGAAGTATCTAAGCGCTGGCGGCTCGGTGTTAAAGTCTGAGCTAAATCGCGCCCCCGCAAGCACCTAAATTATTTAAAATTAAGGATAATTTAAGGTAGTGTGACTCAGGGTAATCTCGAGAAAATCGCCCGTTGCTACTGACCTGCCCGCAAACTGTAACTTAAATACTGGACATACAAATGGGAGCAGGTCACTCCAAATAACCCTATCTAAATAACAGCTTCGTGATATAAGCTCCGGCTGCGCGTGCGTAGCGTTCCTATGAATAAGGCTCCTTCGGTGCCTTTCTGGCCTTACGCGCGGGAGATCCGTCATGCATGAGAAGAAAAATACCATTCTGGTGGTGGATGACGAGCCACAAATCCAGAAAATGCTCGGCATTCTGCTAGAGGCAGAGAATTTCAAAATGGTCGAAGCGGCTTCCGGCAAGCAGGCGGTTCGCCTGTGCGCCTCGGTGAAGCCCGACCTGATATTGCTCGATTTGGGCCTACCGGACATGGACGGCAAGGATGTCATCACCGCCATTCGTGAATGGTCGCAAGCGCCGATTATCATTCTTTCCGTGCGTGCATCGGATGAGGAAATCACCGAAGCGCTGAACATGGGCGCGAATGATTACGTAACCAAGCCGTTTAATGTCGATGTGTTGTTGGCGCGGATGAATGCATCCCTGCGCACCAATGCCGTGCGCGAGACGGGGGATTCCGAGTTATGCAATGGCGCGTTACGCATGGATCTGGTGCGCCACGAAGTGTTTTTGAATGATGCGCGCGTAGCTTTCACGCCCAAGGAATACGACTTGCTACGGCATTTCATGGTCAATCGCGGCAAAATGCTGACCCATAAAGAGATTCTCAAAGCCGTATGGGGCGCCGCGCACGGTGAAGATACCACCTATTTACGTGTCTATATCGGGCAGATACGTGAGAAAATCGAAGATAAAACCACGTCGCCCGCCTTTATCACCACCGAGCCGGGCATTGGCTATCGGATGGAAGTTTTTCCATCTACTGCCGCTTCCAAGGCCGCGTAAGCCACTGCCTTACGCCCGCCTTACGCCCCATCCCTTTTACCCTGCCGCATTTTTACGGATACTCCTCTAGCGTCTGGTTGTGATTCAACCAAAGGAGAGTTCTATGAAAAAGTTACAACAAACAGCGGGAGCCATTGTGGCCCTGACATTATTGACCGCATGCGGCGATAGCCAAAGCGATCGTGCATTGAGTGGTGCCGGTATCGGTGCCGGTGTCGGTGCTGTAGGCAGCGCGGTGATGGGCGGCAACCCATTAACGGGTGCTGTTGTCGGCGGCGCAGTCGGTGCCGCAACCGGTGGCCTGACCGATAAAAACAAGGTCAATCTCGGCAAACCCATTTGGCGCTAACTACTAAGGAGAATTGTTATGCTGAATTATGTGATTACATTTTTTATTTTGGCGGTACTTTCCGCCTTCTTCGGATTCGGCGGCCTTGCCGCTGACTTCGCTGGCATCGCCAAGTTTCTGGCGCTTATCTTCGTCGTGCTGTTTGTCGCAAGCCTTGTTTACAGCATCATGACCGGGCGCAAGGCGGACATGCCGCTCTAAACGTTAATTGCCACCCACTCCATTCCATTAGGGGAGCCAACTGGCTCCCCTTTTTTATGCGGCGGCAGAGGGCTTGCCACCGCTTTTGGTGAGATGCTTGATCAGCATCGCCTGCAGCTGGTGCGGGTTGAAGGGCTTGGTGATGTAATCATTCATGCCTGCAGTCATACAGCGTTCACGATCACCTCGTAACGCATGCGCCGTCATCGCGATAATCGGCACGCGCGTCGCTTTCATCGCCAGTTCTTTTTGGCGGATGTTACGAGTGGTCTCAAAGCCATCCATCACCGGCATCTGTACATCCAATAGAAGAAGCGAGTATTTATCAGGTGTAAACACGTCGAGCGCTTCCTGCCCGTTATGGGCAATCTCGTAGCGGTAGCCAAAATTATCCAGCAGGTTGGTGGCGACGAGAATGTTCGGCTCGTAATCCTCCACCAACAGGATTGGCAATTCGCGTTTATTCGCCTGCTTATCGAGGTAAATAATGTTTTCCACGTAGTCTGCGCCGCTGTTCTCGCTGGCCTGAACCGGCAGGCTTAAATGCAGAGTGAAGGTGGAGCCGACACCTTCCGTGCTGGTCGCCGTGATTGAGCCGCCCATTTTCTCCGCCAGCGCCCGCGAGATGGAAAGCCCAAGCCCCGTGCCGCCGTAACGGCGGGTGATCGAGGCATCTGCTTGAATAAATTTTTCAAATATCTGGGTGATTTTATCCTGCGAAATGCCGATGCCGGTATCGGTAACGGCAATCGTGATATTCTTTTTCCCATTGCCCTTGCCGCCGTTGGACAAGAAAATGGAGACGCTGCCACTATCGGTGAACTTTACTGCGTTGCCGACGAGATTTAGCAATATCTGGCGGATGCGACCGCCATCACCAATAAAGGTTTTATAAAGCCCCGCTTCATACTGCACATTGAGCATAATGCCCTTTTCCTGCGCGCGCACGGACATCACGCTAATCACCTGCTCCAGCAACGCGGTCATGTTAAACGGCGCATGTTCCAGCTCGATCACTTCGGATTCGATTTTGTCGATGTCGAGCAAATCGTTAATCAATATCATGAGTCCGTCGGCGCTGGTTTGCAGCACCGTTACGCATTTTTTTTGTTTCTCGTCCAGCTTCGTGGTCAGCAGAATATGGGTGAGGCCGATAATGGCGTTCATCGGCGTGCGGATTTCATGACTCATATTGGCCAGAAAGTCCGACTTCGCTTTATTGGCTTTTTCAGCAACCAGTGTAGCAACTTCGGCGACGGCACGCCCTTTTTCTGCACTTTCTATAGCACCCTCGGCGGTCGCTCGCCCTTTGTCGGCGACTAGTTGTTTGGCATCGCTCCTGAATTTTACGCCCTCGGCGAGAGTAATATTGGATTGCGCCAGATCTTTGGCAATACCGATGTTGGCCTGCACCAAATCATGGGCAATGGTCACGTTGGTGTCGGCCAATTCCTTGGCAAGCGCGGCATTCGATACCGCCAGATCGCGTGCGACATAGGTGAGGTCGAGTGCAGTCGCATCGGCATATTTTCTTGCGTCGCGCTGGATATAAATGAATATCATAACCAATGTAATGGCCACCCCGGCAATGATCAATTCATCATCGCGGTGTACGCCGCCCGAATAATAGGTGAGTGCGGCGCGCAGCAGGCTCACGACAAGAATGATATATAAACAATAATCGAGCAGGAATTTTTTGAAGCCGGCAAAGCTTGGCATGTTGGACATTTATTTCTCCATGAAGCCATCCAGAAATGCATCGAACGTATCGGCGATGCTCGACGTGAGTGGCGATTGTTTAGACAAAAGGCGCGGCACCTGGCGCAGGTGTTTCAGCGCCAGAAGAACTAATAAAATGATAATAAGAACGGCGCTGCCAGCGGTGACCGCCAGCGCCGTGTCTGGTGCAATTCCAACCTGCTGAAGCGCAGCATTGGCCGCAAAAAGCGACCCTATCAGCAACGCGCTCACCATCATAGAGATAATAAAAATAAGCCCTATCACCACAATGATGTGGGATAACAGGCGCTGAAACAGCCGCCTGCCATAGGCCCTCTGTCCGAGAGAAACCATGACAAGCAGCTTTTCCATGCGTAACACGTTTTGGTCTAGCGACGCAGCAGCGCGCCGAGCAACACGCCGACTCCGAGTGCAATCGCACTGGAGCGCACCGGATTGCTGCGAATCTCCGCCGTGACCTGATGGCCCGCATGCGAAATATCGTCGCTCGCCCAATTGAAGAGGCCGCGCACCTTGCGCCCCGCTTGATTTGCCGCGTCGTGCAAATCGTTGTTCAATTCATGTGCAGAATGTTTCAGGTTGCTGATCGTGCTGTCTTTCGTTGAGGTGGAATGCATAACAATACTCCTTGGGTTAAATGGATGGATTAATAGGTGGTTTCGGTGGTTTTTTTGGTCGAGCTGGTGGTTGTTTTATTCATCAGACCTTCAGGGTCTTTGGTGGTTTTCGTTTTTACCACCGTCTTTTTGTTGCCGTACTCGTCCGTATCCACTTCGGCTGACGACTTCTTTTCTATCGTCGTGCCACTGGCATCGGTCGAGCTGCTGGTCGTCGCATAGGTGCCGTCGGCCCTGTGCTCTGGCAGGCAAGCGCTAAGGCTTAATGTCAGGGCGGATAAGGCAACTAAAGTGGGTAGGTTCTTTTTCATAAATTTCTCCGTTGTTTAAAAATCATGTGAAGTCGCACGCGCTATTACATGCGGCCGGTAACAAGTAGGATAACGAGGATAACGACAATCAGCCCCGCACTGCCACTGGGGAGGTAGCTCCAGTTCCTGCTATGCGGCCAGGTCGGCAAGGCGCCGATAAGAATTAATATCAAAATGATGAGTAATATCTGGCTCATAAAATTCCTCAGTTTCCTGTTTCGTTGCCGTAAATATCCTTTGGCTTATTACCCTCGGCATCCTTCGGGCGTTCGCCCTGGATATTTTTGTCGTTGGGGTTGCCCTGAATATCTTTGCCGAGAGGATTGCCGAAGATGTCTTTCCCCGGATCTTTTGGGTCACTCATAAAATTCTCCTCGTTGTTATCTGCCGTAAATGACGTAAGCGCCTTTGGGCACCGGACGCGACCGCACATACTCGCAAGATTGAATGTTCGGCTGGTTGACGTTCAAACGATCCGCAAACCACACGCGGCACATCCCGCGCTCCGGGAACATATACTCAGGAATTTTCTGGCCGTTGTTCAACGTAATGGTGCGGCGACCATAGGGTTGATGCAGGCGTCCATCGCGCGAATAATGGTCATCGTGATCACCGTAGGTAACATAGCGCTCGTAGTCCGGCGCCCTACCGACCAAAGCGGGATAATGATCATCGCGGCCAGAAGTATAATAACCGTTCGAGTCATCATATCTGTTATCCATGGGGCCGCACGCTGCTAGCAGTGTCAGGCAGGCAAGCGCGGTTAATGTACGTTTGTTAGAAAAATTAATCGGTTTCATAAAGAATCTCCTTCTATCGGTTGTCGTCATGACGTTGATTGTTAGCCCAGTCGTATTCTTGGCCGTATGCTTCTAATCGGCGCCTCTCACAGTTTTTCTTGTCGTGCTTTGGGTGATTCTTTCCGTACGCATAATGATGGTGGCAGTCACGTTGCCACGCCTCTTGCCTTTGGCGTTCCCACTCTCTGGCGTCCTGGCGCGCACGCTCCTGACGGCGCCAATAGTCATAATGCTGGTTGCTTCTGTTCCAATCCCTGTCGTGCGGGTAGGCGTCATAGCCGGAGCTGGATGATACGCCGAAATTCCATTCGGTAACTTGCGCATTTGCTGCTGCACCGATGAGTAAGTAGAGTGCGCTGCCTAACAGTAATAATTTCTTCATTGGTTGCTCCCCAGTTTGTATGACTATCGGTTGATAACCACACTTGGTTGAGCCCGATAATTGACAGGCCGCGCGCAAGGATGCGATACGAGCCATCAGCCGTTCGATAAGGAACCTGTAAAGATAGCTGGCGGTCGGCTTACGCGGCGAAGGCCAGGGTAAAGACAGCGCCTTTGCCTTTGAGCGGATTGGAAACCGTTACGGTTCCACCAAGCAAACGCATAATCGCGCGGCAAATGGGAAGCCCAAGCCCCGTTCCGGCGCGCACGTGATCTTTGGTGGCGAGTCGTGTATATTTGGAGAATATCGCTTCATGCTTGGCCTTCGGTATTCCCGGCCCATCGTCGTGAATATGTATGAATACCTGCTTGCGGACTTTTTCATATTCCACGTGGATAGCCACGTTTATAGAACAGTATTTCGCCGCATTATCGAGCACGATGCAGATGGCCCGCATGAGTAGCAGCGGATCGGTGGTGACGGGGAACGTCGCGGGAATCGCCTTGATGCTGACGGTGCATTTGCTGAGCCGGTGGCCAAGCATGATCAGGCAATCTTCCAGGAGGTGATTCATCATGCACGCTTCTTTTTTTGCTTTCACTGCGCCATTCTCGAGTTGGCTCATATCGAGGATGTTGGTGATAAAACTGTCCAGCCGATACGCTTCGACAAGTGCGGTATTGAGTAGGGTGTTTTGTTTGGCTGGCGACAGCTTCGTTTTTGTTCGCTCGTAGGTTTCGAGCGAGCCGATGATACAGGCCAGCGGCGTTTTGAGGTCGTGCGACACCGAACTCAGCATGCTGCGATGCAGCCGTTCGCGTTCCTGCTCAGACGCACTGCTCTGTGGAGAAATCTTGCGTATTCTTGGTTTGATATTCATGGTGTACTATGCGCCTCGCTCATTAAAATTGCCATAAGCAAATGCGCCACTCCTTGCGGAGTGACGCATCGCATGGTGTGTGGATTGTACGCTACGATTTACATCTCGTTTTTGGACCAGCTTTTCAGCTCGTTCCACCATGTATCTAGCTTGGCATCGGCTTTTTCTATCATGTTAGGGTCTTTCTTCGTGATATAACCCTGCAGATTGCTGACATCTTTACGCATGGCAATGATGTTTGGGCGACGTGCGGCGTAATTGTCATCCCGCTGCATTTCGTCCAGCGCTTCGTCGGCGTGCGTCAGGGCGTAGCGCGCGCCGTCATAGTTCTTGCCGGCGATAAAGTTGCGGGCAAGCGCCAAGTTGTCGCGGGCTTTGTCGCTCGGTACCGAAACTTTATTATCCACTGTCACCACCAATTCGGTTAATTTGGCGAGCTGGTTATCCGCTTCCTTGAGATCGTTTCTGGTAATCGCCACTTCGGTATCATTGAGATACGTCTCCGCCTTATCGCCCGTCAGATCCAGCGTGAGATAGACAACATCGGCATCCGTAACAGCCAGATCATTTTTTGCCCATATAGGACCGCTATCCATCTGCTTGACTTTAACCCTGCCGGTTTGAATCGGGAAATAGTGGTATTTGTAGGCCGTGTCGTATTGATAGACAAGGCGACCGGACTCAACCTCGGAGATGCGCCGTTGCTCGACCGTTGCACTTTTGATCAAGGTCACCATATTCCGTGCCTGCGTAATATGCTGCTTGGCGATGTCGGGGTTCTTCATCGCCAGTGCGACGCGGGCATAGTTCACATGCTCGACAAAACTGCTCGCCGCCACTTTCGGGTCGGCCATGGCTGCTTTGCTAATCGGGGTAGTCGCCGTCTTTACCGTACCAGTGGTGATGGCATCCGCTGCGTAAGATGGGACAGCGCCGTACAGGATAATGCCTGTGCTCAGGATGGTTGTCATCAGTAGGTTCTGGGTTTTCATGATACTCTCCTTAGTTGGGGTTAAATTTCGTGAGGCAAATTGCTTAATCCTTGTCGTTGATTACGTCGCTGAGACGTTCACCGGTTGTGCGATCGCCCAGTTCATCGATGGCATCACCGATTTTTTCTCCGGCATCGCGTCTATCAGGGGCAGTGAGCACGCTGTATGCCATGATGGCAACAATAACGATGGCACCTGTCATCAGTAAAAATTTACTCTGGGTTTGCGCAGCCATATCGTTGGTCCTTTCAGTAAGAGGTTGGTTAATGAGGTTGTCATCTCTAGAAGCTTCTGTGTCGTTTTTCGATACGGAGCTTGACGGTTTGCGTAAGGAATCGGTAAATGCGCCTTATTCCATGGAATCCAGCGCATCGTGATAAAACGTCGCGGTTTCCGCTTCACGCAGGTTGGGCTCAAGATCGAGATTCAATTCAAACTTGTCGAAATCGCCGTCAATCATCGAGAGGTTCGGGGGATAGGCTGGTTCGATAACATGCTGGTGGTGTCGCATAACAATTCTCCTGTTGAGTTAGACGCTGGTGAATAGGCAAAATCGATTCCGCATATGCCGCGCCAGAAGTCGTGAAGCTTTGATGCGCCGCGTGAGCCTGAAATACGTATCGACTTTCGCGGCCTGTTCCTCATCGAGAGGAATGCCGCTTTCATCTTCCATGCGCTGAAGTTCATCGCTCGCGAATTGTAGTTTCTTCTGCATATCGGTGAGCACACCGACACCTGCCTCGGAAATCGATAAAATAGTCAGGTGGGCGTTCTGATGTTCGTTGGCGTAATCGACGATATTTTGCATAATGCCTCCGCTGTGATGGGTGCAACTAATCACGCGCGGCGTAAGGATGATGCAGCGATAAGAATGGGGCGCGTAAGGCGGCGGTAAGCCTCAGCTGTCGCGCGTAGACTTTGCTAGAATGGCCAGCTTTTGCGCAAGCATGTCGGGATTGATGGGCTTGCTGATGTAATCATTCATACCCGCTTCAAGGCAGCGCGCACGATCGCCAGCCAGCGCATGCGCAGTCACGGCGATGATGGTGCTGATGTGTCCGGTTTCCTGTTCCAGTTCGCGGATGGCTTTCGTGGCTTCTAGCCCATCCATGTCACTCAGATTCACATCCATCAGGATTGCCAGGAACGGCTGCGGGGCGCCACGCACTTTCTCAATGGCTTCTTTTCCCGATGATGCAGGTTCCACCGCATAACCCAGCTGTTCGAGCATGAGTGTGCCGACTAGCAGTCCTGCGGGGTAATCATCGACCAGAAGGATTGTGTGCGTGGTCATGGCATCTTCCACTGGTTAAAAGAACAAATTGTACAGGATGATGAAGGAAATCGGTACGCCGAATAACAACATGACAAGACTACGCATAAGCACTTCTCCTATAATGACTAACGAACTATAGTAAGGCTGCATGATCAAAACCGGTAAGAAAGTGTCAGCACCCCGAATGCGGGTGCGTGCGTCTCTGTTTTGTATTCTTTGGTCATGAATACCTGAGTGTATGAAAAGCGCATATCTTCGTAGGTCATGGCGGCACCAATTTGTAGGCTGCTGACCAGCGTTTCCTTGTCAACATGCGGACCATCACGAAATGTATTGCCGTCGAGGAAGATATTGCGCGCAACGGCGCGTTCGCCAACGGTGGTGAACAGATATGCGCCCAGCACCTCGCTGGGGATGAAAAAATCGGAGCCGGGAAGGCTCGGGCGAATGCGTGGTGGGCCGTAATCGGCGGGCAAGTCAAAGCCCAAACGGAATGTCGCCCCCACGGTGGCGTCGGTATTGATATTGCCGATATTGACGCCCGCATGCGGCGTGATATCCGCCTCCATACCCAGCGATGAGAGTTCAAACATGTTCCGCCATTTGCGCTCGTAAGTCAGCATGATGCCGGGCTCGTTCTTAAGCTGATGATCCCACCCCTTCGGATCTTCGCTGTCAGTGAGGTGGTGGATAAATTTTTGTGTTTGCTCGGCATAGGAGAGTGGGCCCACCACACCCAGCGTGAGCATCACGTTATCCAGCCGCTTTCCCGTGTCCGACACCATGCCTATTGAACCGTACAGCCATCCGGCATAGGGGTGCTGGTCGGGGGGAGGGTCACTGAGGGTAATATCTTCCGGGGCGAACATGCTTTGACCAACGGCGATACTGATGCGTTTCTTGCCACCAGTGGCGAGTGGCAGAGCACTGGCAACAGACTGTGCCCACTCTGGCATGTCCTCTTCGGAGGAAAGCCACGCGAAACGTATACCATTGGTGTAGTCACGATCCGAGCCGGCGAACTTATCGTTTTCCCAGACGACATTGAAGATACCTTTTTCATCCTCATACGTGCGCTCTTCCGCCGCCAATGCGTAAGAAGAAGTGGCTAGAAAACATGCTACCAGCATGCAACCATGGGCAAAAAAGCGATGTCTAGGTTCAGCCATGGATACCTTCTACAGAAAAGCCGGGCATAAAGCCCGGCTTTCCCTGCGTAAAATCAAAATAGGTTAAGCAGTGCCGGTTTTAGCGGTATCGGCAGGACGAACCGTCGAAGGGGCGCTGCCCGTTCTGGCTGCTTCTGCTCTTTTTGCTTCTTCCGTTTTTTTAGCAGCTTCGGCTTTTTTTGCTTCTTCCGATTTATCATCGACAAGGATCGGCTTTAATGGCTGATCGTTGTTCTGATGGCTTGGGTATGATGGCTTGTTCTGGGGTTGATTGCTATCCATGGTCATCTCCTTGGTAATTAAGGTTGCGCCGCATCATTCGACGAAGAACACCCGCAACGCATCGGAGGCTAGAGATGCGTTCGTAATGAAGCGATGCAGGAAAGCCGCCCGCCCGTATGTTTTGCGTAAGGATGGCCTGTGATGCCTCGCCAGCACACAAAGAATCGCCCGGCACCTTGATGATGCCGAGCGATACGTTGCTAGACTTTCGTAGGTTAGCATGAGTGGGTTGTTTTGGTAAAGCGATAGGGCGCATCGCCATGTCCAAAATCGTCCAACAGAATCCGATGCTCCACAGGGTACAGGATAGGGTATAAGCCAAAATACAATGCCATAAATTATATAGATATCAGTCGCTTGACTTGCGGTTATATTGCGGCCCCCGCAACCACCTAAATCCTTTATTTTTAAGAGCTTATTTTCGGATTTAGCACGATTGAAAAATCGTGGTATTTCAATGTACCCTTCAGTAGGTTATGGTGATAGCAATTATATTGAGTAATTCTAATATATTAGAATTATCGCGGGAATAAATCGGCCACTTTATTACTTGCAGCGAGCTGATCCGCGAATGCCAAGTGGGCATATACGCCACAGCCACACGCTTCGCCTGCGGCGTCACCACTTTTTTGAGTTGACGTCTTTCAAGATGGCAATGTCCAGCATCGTTTCCGCCAGCAGCTTCTTCAACCGGGAGTTCTCAACCTCCAGCGCACGCAACTTCCGCGCATCGGATACCTCCATCCCGCCAAACTTCGCCTTCCACTTGTAAAATGTCGCAGGGCTGATCCCATGCTGACGGCATACTTCCGCCGTCTTGCCGCTCACATCCTGATCCTTCAACACCCGAATGATCTGTTCTTCCGTAAATCGCTTCTTCATAGGTCTACTCCTTCGCAAAAAAGGTTAGCAGACTCTACTTCAAACTGGACTAATTTATGGGGGGCAGGTCAGCCCATGTGATATTGAAAGTTTAGCTCTTTCATGGAGAGTTTCGCTAGTTCGAGGTTGTTTACTTCATGCTTTCGACCGTGCTTGATGTTTCCCAGCAATCTCGCACTCACCAGCCCCCTGAAATATCGGCCATTAAACCGGACATGGCATAGGTCGTATTATTGCTTTCATAAATCTATCTATATGATATTATTGGCGTATGGGCAAAACAGAAGCGGACATTAAACCGGACATTAAAACGGCAAAGGATCGCAAGGAGTCCCTTGGGCTCATGGAGCCATTGCTGCTTGGCGAAGATGGCCGGTTGCGCGGCAAGCTCGCTGACCTGTCACTTGAACTTGCCCAGAAGTCTGCAGGGTTTCGCCGCAGCCTGCCGGAGAACATTCTCACCTCGCTCGTTGCCCTCGTGCGCTCCATGAACTGCTACTACAGCAATCTCATTGAGGGGCACGATACGCATCCGATCGACATCGAGCGGGCGCTCAAGAACGACTACAGTGCCGACCCCAAAAAGCGCGATCTCCAGCTTGAAGCGAAGGCCCATATCGCCGTGCAGAAATGGATCGACAGCGGAGGGCTCAAAGCTTCTCCCGTCGCCACCGAATCGATTCGCGAAATACACCGACGCTTCTACGAGGAACTGCCGGACGCGCTGCGGTGGGTAGAAAACCCCGACACGGGCGAGCGGCTGCCCGTCATCCCCGGCGAGTTGCGCCATAAAGATGTGAAGGTCGGGCAGCATATCGGCATCAGCCCGGGAGCAGTGCCGCGCTTTTTAAAACGGTTCGAGGAAGTGTTCGGCGGGCTTGGAACGTCGGAGACCGTCCTTGCAACCGCCGCAGCCCATCATCGGCTCGCCTGGATACACCCATTTCTCGACGGAAACGGCCGTGTCGTGCGGCTTATGTCGCATGCCACGCTGCTCAATACGTTGGACACCGGATCTGTCTGGTCGGTCGCTCGCGGTCTCGCCCGCAACGTGGCTGCCTACAAATCTCACCTCGCCAACTGCGATCTGCCCAGGCGCAATGACCTCGATGGGCGTGGGAGCTTGAGCGAAGAAGCCATGGCCGAGTTCACGCAGTTCTTTTTGACGACTTCCATTGACCAGGTGAACTTTATGGAGGGCCTCGTCCAGCCGGATCGGCTGCGCGCGCGCATACTACTTTGGGCTGAAGAGGAAATCCGCCTCGGCAGTCTTCCGCCGAAGTCGGGGGCGATTCTCGAAGCGTTGCTCTATCGTGGTGAGTTGCCGCGCAGCGCCATTGCGGAATTGCTGGGCGTGGGCGACCGCCAAGGACGGCGCGTCATCGCCGTGCTTGCTGAGAAAGAAGTCGTTACTTCGGAAAGTTCGCGTGCGCCGATACACCTTGCTTTCCCCGCATCCCTCGCCTCGCGCTGGATGCCCGGCCTGTTTCCCGAAAAGCCAAGCTGACCTGTAGTCCTGCCCAGACTAACCAAAAATGAGGGCCGGTCTAGATACGATTCGTATCTAGACCGGCCCCCGAGTGATATCTGCGCCGGAGAGAAGGCGCGTGATTTCCGGTTAAACGCCGGGTGTGTATGACACCAGACTGAACACCGTATCGCGGATCAGGTGCTTGATCTGCACCGCGCCGATACCCTCGACATAGTACTTGAACTCTAAGGCTTCGGCATCAAGCGGGCTATAATCGAGCGTCAACACGACATCGTCATAGTTGGTGCCGAGCACATGCAGGTATTTATCCGCGGCGATAATCTGAGCGGCATCTTCCGCTTCGCCGGCATAAAACTCCTGATAGTACGCTTCGCCAACATGGGCGGCGGGATCGGCGAACATGTAGATGCCGGGCATAGCGCCATCGACACCGGCAATCCATGAACCCCCCGAATTGGTGCCGATGAGATTGCCGCCTGCGTCATAGATGTAGTTGACGACATCCTCGCCACAATACCAGACATTGCCATCCGCATCCTGCGCGAAGTAATCGAATGTATCCTCGACCAGTACGCCATCCACATACACGCTGTCGCGCTGGACGGTGGTTTCAATATCGAGAATGATATTGCGATCTGCTGGAAGTCCGGATGCTGCAAGTTGCGTCGCTGCCTGTGCCGCTGTCAGGACATTGATCTCGATATGTTCCATCAGGCCGTCTTCATCCAGCCCTTCATAGACATAATTGCTGCCATGCAGGAGTGGTAGGTAGTTGTTGTCGATGACAAACGGATCGCCACTGCCATCCTTGAAATCATCCGGGTCGATGGTGACGTTGTACGGAGCCTCCGGCGTGATGGTGAAGTTGGCAGCCGAGAGCTCGTCCACATCCAGATCCTCCAGTATGGCAATATCCTGATCACCAAACGAGACCACGACATCATCATCGTCCTGCGTCAGTGTCAGGTCGGCGAAGCTGTTAATGTCGCGCACCTGATTGATGGTAAGCATGTCCTTGCCGGGTTTGAAATCGGTGATGGTGTTGGGTTCAACCGGCAGGCGGTAGTTGGCGAGCTGGAACTGGTCGTTGCCCTTGCCGCCGGTCGCTTCGTTTTCGCCTTGCAGGAAGCTTATAATGTCATTCCCTTGGCCACCAAAGATCGTGTCGTGAACCCCTGCCTGCAGGATATCGTTGCCATTCTCACCACGCAGCACGTTGAATCCTTCGCTGGCCGAGGTGTTCAGCACATCGTTGCCGTTAGCACCGTACAATTTATCGTGATGGTTGCCGGCGAGCGTATCGTTGCCAGAGCCACCATAGAGTTTATTATAACCATCGCCACTGCTGGCATCCAGCAGGTCGTTACTGGCGCCTCCACATAAGAAGTCGTGATGGCCGCCCGTCAGCGTGTCATTATCCGCACCGCCATTGAGCTTGTTATGGCCGGCGGCGTAGAGGCTGAATAGAAAATCGTTACCTTTTCCGCCATACAGTGTTTCATGTGTGTCGGCTGGGTTTAGATAGGTTGTATCTTCAAACATGGTGGACTCCTTTGTGAGCGTTGCTATGTATCCAGCATCGGCCAGATAAGGAGAGCCTAGCGATGAATGATGAGTAGAAAATGAGCGATAGCGATTATTTTACAATGGCGTTTCACTCATATTCGCCTCATGTTTCTGCTGTATGGTACGACCTGTAGAGTACTTTGTGACAACCGATCGGTATGTATGAAACTACTGGTGATTGAAGATTCGAAGCGACTTCGCGATGCACTCAGGCAGGGGTTTGAGCAGGAGGGTTACGCTGTCGATATCGCCGAAGATGGCGAAGAGGGGATCCGCTTCTGCGCGAGCTACCAGTACGAAGTCATTGTACTCGACCTGATGATGCCCAAGTTGGACGGGTACGGAACCATCAAGCAGCTACGCCAGTCTGGCAACGATACGCATATTCTGGTGCTGTCGGCCAAAGACCAGTTGCTTGACCGCACGTCGGCGCTCGATATGGGGGCGGATGATTTTCTGCTGAAGCCGTTCGCCTTTGAGGAATTACTGGCGCGGGTGCGAGCGCTTGTCCGGCGCAAATACGGCACCAAGTCCAGCCAGCTTGTGGTGGATGACCTGACGCTCGATACCTCGACAAAAACGGTTCTGCGTGATGGTAAGGTGCTGCCGCTTTCGGCGTTTGAATATAACTGCCTAGAATATCTCGTCATGCAGCGTGGGAGAATCACCACCAAGGAACAGATCATCGACCATTTGCATAATGCCAATGATGAATTCCAATCCAACGTGGTCGAGGTGTTGATTTATTCCTTAAGGAAAAAACTGGAAATCGAAGGCGCAGACTCCATCATCAAAACGAAACGAGGCCATGGCTATTACATCGCATAACGCACCTGTGTCGCTTTCGCGGCGGCTGACGGTCAGCTTGAGTATGCTGGCGGTAGGCCTCTTTATCATCATGTTCGGCGTGACATGGACGATTGTGGATCGCTATGCCGCCAAAAACCTCCGCGAGGATTTACTGGCGCGCGCGACAAGCATTATCGCGCTGAGCGAACAAGAGCGCGGCGATATCGAAATTGATTTTAATGAAAAATTCATGCCGGATTATGCGAAAGCAACAGAACCGCATTACCTGCAAATCTGGTCATGGAATGGACGTGCGGACGCAACGCTTGCGCACTCGCGTTCGCTCAAGGAAAACAACCTTCCGTTACCCAAAGCACTCACGACTGTCCCATCGTTCTATGCCGCGACCATCGATGGGCGGCACGTCACTGTCATGGCGATGCGCTTTACGCCTGTCCCCGAGCAGCATGGCAGTGCCGATACAGTCGAGGCCGTTATCGCAGTTGCTTCTGGCATGGAAGCCACCGCCAGATTCAAGCAAACTTTCTTGCTATTAAGCCTTATTCCGCTGCTGGTGTTTTTTGCGGCAATGCTGGTTGGCATCCACGGTTTTATTCGCAAAGGCCTGCAGCCACTGCACAGGCTGGTGGAAGCCGTGACGAAGATCGATATTAATAATTTACATGCTTCTATTGATGTCGATAATCCGCCGCTCGAAGTCCGGCCGCTGGTGGAGCAGCTAAATACGCTGTTTATGCGACTACAAAAAGCGATGGAGAACGAACGGCGTTTCTCCAGCGATGTCGCCCATGAGCTTAGAACGCCCATCGCCGAAATCAAATTGATCTGTGAGGTTGAGGTGCGCCGTGGTGAGAAATCGAGCGCGTATAGTGAAATTCTGGCCGCCGCTGCCGATATGGAAGCGACGGTAGAAACCTTGCTCACCATCGCCAGAATCGAAGGAAATAAGGAAGCTGTCGTGCATGAAGTATGCGACGTGAACGCCATAATTCACGCACTACAAAGACGCTATGAATCGCAACAAAAAAAGCGGAACATTATATTTGAGTATGTTGACGTTGAACCCTTGCTCGTGCGTAGCGACTGCCGGAAGTTAGAGCTTGTCCTTGGTAATCTGATGAGTAATACCATCACCCATGCGCTGGAGGGTAGCACTTGCACGATGCGCGTCGCCCAGGATCGGGACGATACGATGTCTTTCCATATCAGCAATCCCGCGCCGCAGCTTGGGGAGGGCGATCAAGAAAAACTCTTCGAGCGTTTCTGGCAGAAGGAAGCTTCGCGCACGAAACGGGGGCATTCAGGACTTGGACTATCGTTGGTGAAATCGCTCTGTGGTTATTTAGGATTAGCGATTGCTGCGGAGCTGTCGAAAGATAGGCTGCTGACACTGACGGTCAGTGGATTAAAGAAAGTATAACATTGAAAAGAGAGAAAAACATGCGCCGTAATACAACCATTCTGGCACTCACATTGACCGTGACCTTCGCCCTCAGCCTATCGGCTTTGGCCGCAGACAGCTACGTACCTAAAATTACCAAACAGCAAGCAGAGAAAACCGCTCTGGCTCAGGTCAAGGGCGCCATCCTCGAGTCGGATTTAGAGGAAGAACACGGAAAGTGGGTCTATAGCGTCGACGTCAAAAAAGACGACGGCACGACGTATGACATCGAAATCGATGCGGATACAGGTGCGGTGCTGCAAGCAGTGCTGGACGATTAGCCCTAATAATTGGTTTCAAACCGCAAGCCGATGCCGAGCTGGCGATCCTTGTCGTAATTCACCGCCACCGCGACGTCCTCGTAGAACTCGTAGGCCAGTGTGGCGCCGTATTGATCGGTGGTGGTGGCGGTCAATTCCAGGAGCCATTGATCCGTCAGCTCGAATTCGGCATCGATGTCGGCTTCCGTTTTTTGCTCAAACGTATGGGTTATCGACCAATCCAGCGCCAGCCAGTCGGCAATGTCATGATCGGCACTTAAGGATAATTCTTCGGTTCCATCACTAATAAATAGCAGTTCCAGCTCGACGTCGTAGGGGAAATTGTACCGTAGGCCAGTTAAACCATGATAGGTGGGTTCATTGTCATCTTCGAACGTGGTTTGTACGCCCGCCAATAGGTCAAAATGTGTAATCGGGCTATACGCATAAACCAAGCCCATTTCGAGTTTCTTGTTATAATCCGATTCATAATCACCATCCAGGCGATGGCGATCATTAAACCAGATGTCCATATCGCCCTTGGCATGATTATTGGTCAGGAACACGTGCTCTGACCTCAGCTTCATGAACTCTTGCGATGTCTCGGCAGGGTTGTCGGGCGTGGCGACAGGAGCCGCCATTGCGGCGCTACCGAATAGCAGACCAGTGAGTATGGAGATACGGGTGAGGCGTGTGCTGAGGTAACTCATCGTGCTTCACCATAAAGCCATTCAATTTTGTTCCAAGCAGTTATTGTGGTATGAGGCGCTCTGGCTAAGATCGACACAAGATTCGATTATTGACCCACCCCCTACAAATAGGTCCAAGTCTGGAGTTAGTCAGGATAGGCCGCAACCACAAAGGCTACTGAAAATAAAGATAATTCATGGTAGTCCAACTCATGGCAATCTTGGGCAAACCGTCCGTTTCTATCACTAAACTAAGATCTTTGGAGCATGGCTCTTCTAGCCTGCGTGCTTAATTTTGGGGTACGCACGGGATAGGCCGCCATCCACTCCAAGTACTTGGCCGGTGATCCAACTATTCTGGGGATCAAGAAGGAACACGATGGCGCGCGCAACGTCTTCTGTCGTGCCTAGTCGGCCCAGCGCGTGCATGGATTCTGAAGCCTTGCGCGATGATTCATTGCTTGTAATCGCTGCAGTCAATGCTGTTTGCGTAAGGCCGGGTGCAACCGCATTCACACGCAGCTGATTGGGTGCGTAGGTTGCTGCTGACGATAATACAAGACCCATAATCCCCGCCTTGGCTGCGGCGATGGCTTCGTGGTTTGCCAGACCGTGCATTGCTGCTGCGGAGGAGATGAGAACCACAGAGCCGCCTTTGTTCATATGCTTGCCAGCGGCACGCACGGTTGCGAAAGCCGTGGTTAACGAGGCGTCGATCACCGCTTGGTACTGTAATTTTGTGGTGAGATGGGCAGGTTTAAGCAACAGCGATCCACAGCAATTGACGACACCATTCAATGGTTCGGATTGCGCGAACAGCGTATCGACTGCTTCAAAATCTGTGGCGTCCACGATGGCATCTGGCGTTATTTTTTGTGTATCGCGTGCGGTGGTAATAACGTCGTGACCCGCTTCCTTTAGCAAATGTACAACCGCTTGCCCAATGCCGCTACTGGCAGCAATCACTAAAAATCGTGGCATTACGAACCCCCTTTTGTTGTATACTCTTGAACGAATGCGGCGATATCTTCCAGCAGCGGCGTTTGGTCGCGGAATCCCCTGGCTAGTGAAAGCATGATGTCGATGTGATCGGAGCTATGATAATCGTGTACGACGACAGGGTTGCCTAAAGATCGCAACTTTGCAGCCATGCTGTGGCTGTTTCTGGGGTCTACCGTATCGTCGTCAAGGCCGGTAGCGAGCAATACAGGCGGCACTGGTGCAATGGCGCGGTTGATGGGCTGTGTGTCGGCATCGGGCGCGGTGCTGAAAATCGCCTTAATATCCGTGTCCGTGAATGGCAAAAAATTATAAGGGCCGGAAATGCCGATGATGCCCTGCACATCGCTGCGATTGGCGCCCACATCGGCAAGGTAACGCGGGTCGGCTCCCAGCATCATCGCGATGTAGGCGCCGGCAGAATGACCGGCAATAAAAATCTTTTGCGGATCGCCACCGTACTGGGCGATGCGTTGGTGCGTGTAATGAAATGCACGGGCACCGTCTTCGATAAACGCTGGATATTTTACCTCAGGGTAAAGCCGGTAGTCGGCCACAACGGTGATGAACCCTTTGGAGGCAAATGCCTGGCCAAGAAAAAGGTAATCATCCTTGCTACCTTTTTGCCAGCTACCACCGTAAAAAAACACGATCACCGGCGCATGTTTGGCCTGGTTGGGCACATAGATATCCATTTTCTGGCGTCCATGGGTGCCGTAGGTAATATCGCGCTCAACGCGGTATCCGTCGCGCGGGATGGTGATGTTAAGCAGATCCGCCTTCGAGCACGCGGTTAGCGTCGCAAGGCAGAGCACTAATGTTGTATAGAGGCGCATGGTAATCTCAAAGCCTGCTGCGAGTGTGCATGGGTTGTTTGCCGCCATATAGCCGCATAAAAATGGCCACGACTTCTCGCACATGCGCCCGGCGTTCTCGCGGCGATGGTATGGGGGGGACATTAAGCGTCATGCGTAAAAAGTATTGGCCTTTAATGAGTGCGAAAAAATACGCGGCGGCACTTTCGGTGTTGGGAATCGATACGGTGCCACGTGCGCATTGCTCATCCAGAAACTCGGCCAGCAGGTGCACGATTTTCTGTGAACCACTTTCGTAATAAAGGCGGGCTAATTTAGGGTAGCGCCCTGCTTCAGCAACGACCAGCCGCGTGACTGCCATACCTTCCACGCTGGTGATAAGCGTCAATAGATTGACGCCAACCTCGAACAATAGCGTATCAAAGGGCTTGTTTCTTTTACCAACAATCGGTGTATGGCTGACGCCGCGCCTGCATAATTGGTCGATCATGTGGATGAATAGCTGTTCTTTGCTCTTGTGGTGTGAATAGACGGTTTGTTTGGTGACGCCTGCGTGGCGCGCGATGCCATCCATCGTGGTTTTATCAAAGCCCATACGCGGGAAAATCTCAGCCGCTGCTTTAAGAATCGCTTCGCCTTTGCGGGCATCGATAGGTCGGGTGCGTGGCAGCATATATCCTCGGTTGACGCGGAGATTAAACTAGACTAGTAAGTCTATTATGATAGACTGTTAAGTATGATTTAGCAGTGGACTGCATACTTGTCCAGTCACATAAGAGAGAGACGCTATGGCACGCATTGCTATCATTGGCACCGGCATTTCAGGGATGGGCGCGGCGCATCTGCTGCACAATGCTGGGCACATAATCACGGTGTATGAGAAAGCCAAACAGATTGGCGGGCATACGCGCACACTGGTGGTCGATTACGATAACGTCAGCATTCCCGTGGATACCGGATTTATCGTCTATAACGAGCCCAATTACCCCAATCTCGTTGGCCTTTTCCGGCATCTCAATGTCGCAGTGAAAAAGAGCGACATGAGCTTCGCGGTCACAGCCGATGGTGGGCGTTTTGAATGGGCGGCGCATAGTTTAAATGGTGTATTTGGTCAGCGCAGCAACCTGCTGCGCCCGTCATTCTATCGTCTGATAGGCGATGTGAGGCGTTTCAATCGTCTGGCCTTGGGAACCATCGAGCAGCACCCGCACTTAAGTCTTGGCGGCCTGCTCGATACTTTACATCTGGGCGATGATTTTCGTCGGTATTATATTCTGCCGATGGGTGGCGCGATTTGGAGTTGCCCAACGTCAAGGATGCTTGAATTTCCCGCCAGCACGTTTGTCACCTTTTTCAAAAACCATGGACTGCTTGGCATGACTGGCCAACATCAATGGTACACAGTTGATGGCGGCGCGCGCGAATATATGGCCAAACTAACGGCCAGCTATCTTAATCGCATACGCACCGACTGCGCGGTAGTGGGCGTTGTACGCGAAGACGACACGGTAAAAATTTCTGACAACAAAGGTCAGATCGAAATCTATGACCAGGTCGTCTTCGCCTGCCATGCCAATGAAACGCTGCGATTGCTGAAAGACCCGTCGACGGAAGAATCCAGCATACTCGGTGCCTTTGGTTATCAGGCGAACACGGCGTATCTGCACCGCGATACATCTATTATGCCGCGCCGCAGGCGTTGCTGGGCGAGTTGGGTTTACCATCTGCAGCAAAATTCTGAGGGCAATGGCATAGGGGTGACGTACTGGATGAATCGTTTACAATCGATCGATAATCGCTATCCACTAATGGTTACGTTAAATCCGACCCAGCCCATTGCAGAGGGGTTGGTATTTGATAAGCATGTGTTCGAGCATCCGGTATTTACAGCACAAACACTCGTGGCGCAGCAGAAGCTTCCGTCGTTGCAAGGCCAGCGTAACAGTTGGTTCTGTGGTGCTTATACGCGCTATGGTTTCCACGAAGATGGCCTGCTCAGCGCCGTGAATGTTGCGCAATCAATGGGAGCACCTATCCCATGGCATTAGACAACGCATTGCTCATCACGCAGGTCGCGCATGCGCGGGTTCGACCGAAGGTGAACCGCTTCCGCTATCATGTGTATTATCTGTGCCTTCCGCCGAGTGAGTGGAAGTTGCTGGGAAAACTTTGGCTGCTATCGCTCGACCGCTTCAACCTATTTAGCCTGCATGGACAGGATTATGGCCGTGACGGAAATCCCGATGCGTGGATGAAGCAGTTGCTGCACGAGCGCGCGATCACCAGCGCCGATGGCGACGTCGTGCTGATGACGATGCCGCGTGTGCTGGGTTATGCGTTTAACCCGGTCAGCTTCTGGTTCTGTCTGGATAGCGCCGGGCAATTACGCGCCGTATTGGCGGATGTCAGCAACACGTTTGGCGAGCGCCACGCCTACTTGATACATCACGAGGATCAGCGTCCCATCGGCAAGGATGATTTGTTTTCCAGTCGCAAAGTTTTCCATGTCTCGCCGTTTATCGAGGTCACTGGCCACTACAATTTCCGCTTTGCGTATGGCGAGAAAGCCGTCGGGGTATGGATTGATCACCATGATGATGAAGGGCTCCTGCTCACAACCTCGGTGACGGGAAAGCGTAGCCCTGCCACTTCGTTGGCGTTGTTTCATTGTTTCCTGCGCTATCCGCTTGTGACGCTTAAGGTCATTGGACTGATTCATTATCAGGCGATTAAGTTGATGTTGAAAGGCATCCGCTACCACCGCAAACCACTTCCACCAACCATCGAGATTTCATAATGCATATCATTCCCGACTCTATCATCATTTCACGTTGGTATACGGCACTCGCGCGCGTGCAGTTCGGCACATTGAATTTTATTACGCCGCAGGGCGAGCGGCTGGTGTTTAAAGGCACTCAAGCGGGGCCCGAGGCGGAATTTACCATTAGCAGCTGGGATGTGATTCGCCGCATGGTGATGCGTGGCGACATTGCCATGGGTGAGGATTACATTGCCGACCTGTGGCATACACCAGATGTTGAAAAATTATTCGCCTTTTTTCTGTTGAATCTAGATGATCTGGAAGAATTTGCCAACGGCAACATGGTGCGCCGCTCGCTGTTCGCGCTACACAATAAATTGATTCGACGTAACAGCCGTCGTGGCAGCAGCCGTAATATCCGGGCGCATTACGACATTGGCAATGAATTTTATACACTGTTACTCGACAAGACGATGACCTACTCCTCGGCGCTCAATACCCATGCGTCGAAGTCATTGGAAGAAGCGCAGCAACACAAATACCAGCGCATCCTTAACCGACTTGGGGGCAGCGACCTCAACGTGCTTGAAATCGGCTGCGGCTGGGGTGGCTTTGCCGAACATGCTGCGGGGCAGTCGCATCATGTGACGGGACTTACGGTCTCAAACGCCCAGCATGCGTTCAGTAGCAAACGACTGGGCGCAGCCGCCGACATCCGCCTGCAGGATTATCGCGATGTACGCGGAACGTTTGACGCGATTGTATCGATTGAAATGTTCGAAGCAGTCGGCGAGCAATACTGGGCCAGTTATTTTGCCCAATTACGCGAGCGCCTGAAACGTGGTGGCAAAGCGGTTGTACAGACCATTGCTGTCCACGACGATGTGTTCAAAGCCTATCGTTCACGCAGCGATTTCATTCGGCATTACGTATTTCCTGGCGGGATGCTTCCCTCTAAAAAGATCTTTGCTGATCAGGCCGCCAAAGCCGGAATGCATGTCACCGACATGCATTGCTTCGGCCAGGATTATGCACATACGTTGCGGGCGTGGACTACCAGACTCAACCAGCGGCGCAGCGACGTGCTGTCTTTAGGGCACGATGAGTCCTTCATGCGCAACTGGAACTACTATCTCGGCATGTGTGCGGCAGCGTTTTCTATAGGCCGAACGGATGTCGCCCAAATCGAACTCATGCACGCATAACCCCTTCACGGAGAAATTTATGAAACGTCTAGCCGCCCTGCTTGCCACTACCATGCTTTGCCTGACCAGTTGTTCGGAGCCTGATATTCAGCAATATGCTGCAAATAAACCGCTGTTCGACATCCGTGAATATTTAAATGGTGATCTTGAGGCATGGGGTGTGTTGATTAACCGCGATGGTAGCGCTGAACCACAGTTCTTCGTGAAAATGAAGGGGTCATGGAAAGGCAATGAAGGAACACTTGAGGAGGAATTTATTTACACCAGCGGCGAAAAGAAAAACCGGTTGTGGCATTTCAAGGTGAGCGACGATCACCATTTCACTGGCACGGCGGCCGATGTAACGGGGGAGGGGCAAGGCCAGCAATATGGCAATGCGGTGAATATGAAATATGTACTGCAGGTAAAACGCAACGGAAAAACTATTGATGTCGCGATGGATGACTGGTTATACCGGATCGACGATAAGCACGTCATCAATCGAACCGAAATGCGAAAATTTGGGTTCAAAGTTGGCGAACTAGTGATTGGCTTTAGAAAGTTATAGAACGATTATGAAAGAACCACCTATTATCACACTCATTGGCGGCTCTGGTTTCGTCGGACGCCACACAGTAAAAAAATTTGCGCAAGCTGGCTGGCAGGTGCGCGTACTGTGCCGCGATATTACTGCTGCCGCTTTTTTTAAAAGAGAGCCGTATGCCGATCACGTGATGTTCGATCATGCCGACATCACCCGACCCGATACGTTGGCGGGAAAGTTGGACGGATCAACCGCGGCCGTGAATCTCGTTAGTATACTTTATGAATCCGCCAGCCAGAAATTTAACACGATCAACATCGCGGGCGCCCAAGCAATAGCGGAGGAAGCTGCGCGCGCGCAGGTAAAACGACTGATCCATATTTCTGCACTCGGTATTAAAAACGCCTCAGCACAGTATGCGGCTACGAAGCGTGGGGGCGAGGAAGTTGTGAAGGCAGCGTTCCCAACAGCTACGATTTTAAGGCCGTCGCTTATCATCGGTAAAGGAGATGGATTCTTTGGCCGTTTCGCGCGCATGAGCACGATAGCTCCTGCCTTGCCGCTGGTTGCTGGCGGCAGAACACGATTCCAACCAGTGATGGTCTCGGATGTCGCGCAGGCAATTTTCAACACTGTCATGCATGATGACACGGCAGGAAAAACCTACACCATAGCAGGTCCTCATGTGTATGATTTCAAGCAGCTATTACAGATGATGCTAACAACTATCCGGCGTTCGCGAGTGCTTCTGCCCTTGCCATCCGTCGTTGCCAACGTGATGGGTTTCTGCTGCGAACAGCTACCCTTTCCACCGATGATCACTCGCGATCAGGTGCGCATGCTCAAGGTGGACAGTGTGATGCAGGAAGGAGAGTTGGGGCTCGGCGCACTTAGAATCGTGCCGCAATCCATCTCTGATGCATTGCCTGAATTGCTAGCCCATTACATAAAAAACTAGCGTGGACTCCGAAAATTCCCCCATGGGACACTGGCGGGACAATTCGGGATAAAGAATCCCCAAAAGCACGAAAAGCTAAAAACAGAATCACCCCGAGTTTTCTGACACAATAAAAGGAAATGTCCCGCCAGTGTCCCACGGACTGCTGTAGCAATAGTCAAAGCACTGTAATAAATAGAATATGGGGTTTTAACCCATAAGGCTATTCACCCCAAGGTCGAGCTGGCAGGATCGCGGTTCAGGGTCGGGTTCCGTGTATTCAGCTGTACGGTCACACCGCCCACCTCTGTGCTGGTTGCACCTATACCTATCGTAATATTGGCATATTGCGCCCGAAGTTCTTTCACGCTGACCATAGCATCACGATTAGTGTCCAGACCAGCCATCAGGTTAGTCATATTCACTTTGCCCATGGTTCCCGTCCCAACAATACCGTCCACTTGAATACCCTGCTCCTGCTGGAACTGGCGCAAGGCGTGTTCTGTTCTGGGGCCAAAAATGCTGTCTGCTTCCAGCGCTTTACCATCTGCGTCAAGATAGCCATGCTTATTAAGAAAAGTCTGTAGCTCGCGCACCTGATCGCCAGTGTGGCCTCGTTTCAGCAGGCTGCCTGCCTCAATCCGTGCACGTAAGTTTGGTATTTCAACCGAGTTCGGGCCGGTGACCGTTTCTACTGGGGGAGTGCCCACCACAGGCGCCTTTTTAGGAGTACCCGCGGGCATGGCAGCCGACTGTTGATCCCCCTCATTGACAGGGGTTTTGGCAATGACGGCCGCAGCTTGTGCTGGCGGGGTGGGAGCGGCAGTGGATTGCACCACTGGAGGGGCTGCTGTTGGCGGAGTGGGTGACGCTGCTTGAGCTAGTAGCACATCTCGTCCCGTTCCAGAATATTCTGCCATCAGAGAAGCTGCTTGTGGGAACGGAGCGCCTCTATTTTCACGCATCAGATAAGGCGACAAGCGTGCATTCGCGAGCACATCATAGATAGAGCGCTCTACCCCATCCACATACACCCGTTGAGAAACCAGACGGACGCCATGGCTATAATCAGCATAACTTGCGGGGTGGGTTGTGGTGTTTAGGTTATTTTGAAGGCGGTTTCCATTTATGTCATGCCACCCATAAATAGCGACATTGTCAGAATTTTTTGGAAGCTGCGGCGTTAATACAATGTCCTTTTTATGACCCGCAGTAATCTTTCCCGGAATTCCACCTGCATCTCGGAAACTAGCATCTATCCGTTCATCATGTACTATGAAATAATCCGTGGATGTCATTGGGCCGGTATAATCCATGGTAAGTCGATGCGATTTGGAATTTGGATCTAGTTTGTTCTCGGCGCGCTTCCAAATCGCATCCACCATTAGTGTGGTTGGAAGCGTGGCACCAAACCGCACTGCAATGGTTGCTGCTGCATCGCGACCCATCGGGAAACGGACAAAATCCCCATCGGGACCGATGCAGATGTAGTCGGGCATGACATGAATAATAATACTTGGCCCTGTTGGGGGGCCAAGCTCCACAGGCTGCAATTTCCGCATAAAGTCAGGGATATTGCCACGTAGGATTTCCGCTACGATGGCGTCATCACGCGCCCGGCCAGTTAGCCTTTTGTCTTTAATGCTTTGCGCGAACGCACTACCGCTTAATGCATTAGCCGGACGTTCAGGAATAGAAATGTAGGAACTCATGGCACACTCCCTATCCCATACTGCACATAAAATTATTAAGATTATGTTAATTATGCCATGTTATGTGGGGCTATATGGGGCGCAGCCAAAGATTCACCTGCGCGCTGGCTCTTTGCCATGGGATATCGGCACTTCAATCCTAACTCATTGGAATTCTCACAAAATTAGTCAGGTGGCGGGCCCCCGCAACCACCAATCGACGCATCCAAAGCATGCCATGATTCAAGCACTTTTGGTGCTGGCTAGGTAATCGTCGCGACTAATGAGCCCTTGCTTGATGAGTTCGGCGCGGATGGAACCTACGGTCCGCTGATGCTGTAGGGCGATCTCCTTGAGCGGCATTTGTTCACTAAATAACGCGGCGACGCGCTGTCGTTCTTCCGTTGCCCAAGACTTGCCGTGGTTTGATGCACCCTCAGGTGCAGGCTTTGCGGTATCGCGCGTGCGCCGTGATTCGCGCGGTGGACGAGCGTTAAGCAGTGTACGCAGGGCGGCAAGAATTTCGGGCTGACGGTAGGGCGAATCGCTTGGCCATTTCGTGCCGCTGATAGGATCGACGCCTTCGACCATCTGCATCACCATCCGTCGCGCTTCGGCAAATGCCGAACGCGGCGCACGCTCGAGCTCTGCTGGCGTAGCTTGTCTCTCCAGCGCCTCATCGGCCTTCAGCATTTCCTCAGGCGGTGTATAAGGATGAGAGTTCAGAAACTCAACGATGCGCGCGTCGGTACGGATATGGTGTTTATCGATGCGCGTTTTTAGTATAATGCCTTGAAGCGTCGTGCAGCGGCTGAGCGCGACATACATTTGCCCGGGTGCGAAGGTTCCGCGGTCGATATCGATCATCACATGATCGAAGGTTTTGCCTTGCGCTTTATGAATGGTCACCGCCCAGGCAAGACGAAACGGGAACTGTGTAAAACTGCCGATGGATTCGGCGGCGATTTCGCCATCGCTGATACCGTAGCGATAGACTTCCCATGTATGTGGGTAGATGTTGACCAGTGCATCATTATCTTGCAGCCGAACATCAAGATAGGCGCGGTCATTGTCGTCGCGTTGTACAGATTCAATGACGCCGATACTGCCATTCACCCAGCGACCTTGTGTATCGTTATTAATGAGCATGATCTGTGCGCCGCGCTTGAATTTAAGCTCGGGGGCAGTCGGGAAATATTCCTTCGTGAAGTCGCCGCTGACCAGCGCGTTGGTGGTGTGGAATGTGCCGGGTAGGGCGTTGAGATGTGCAGCATTGATATCATCGGCTTTGCTATTGGTTGTGGTGAGGTTAATAAAAAACGCATCGCCCTTCGGCGCGTAGTTCGGATCGAGGCGGCGGTTGAGTTGTTCTATATCCGCGTCGGTGACGATGCCCGCACGTACACGGTTGAGCAAGTCGATGAATGCCTGCTGCTTCTGCCGGTAGATTTTCTCAAGCTCTACGACGGCAAACCCCGCCTCGCGCAAACAGTGTGCGCTGAAGAAATACGGTGTTTCGTAATGTTCGCTGAAGATCACCTCGCTATCGCGTGATACGACCGGCGGCAACTGATAAAGATCGCCCACAAAAATCATCTGCACGCCGCCGAAAGGTTGTTTGGCGTCCGGCCCATACATCCGAAGGAATACATCAACGCAGTCAAGCAGATCAGCGCGCACCATCGACACTTCGTCAATAATGATGGTCTGCAGCTTTCGATAGAGCTTGGGGTTGCGCGGCTTGATCTGCTTTTTACGGATTTTCTCGGGTGTCACGTCGATATAAAAATGGAAGAACTTATGAATTGTCTGGCCGCGGACATTGAGTGCGGCAACGCCGGTTGGTGCCAGCACGACGGGTTTCTTGTCCGTACGCGCGCAAAAATGCGACAATAGGGTCGATTTACCAGTGCCCGCTTTGCCGGTGATAAACAGGCATTGCTGAGTGCGCTCCATCAATTGCAAGGCGTGGCGGAAGCGCTCGTTGATGTCGATATGGCGTGGTTTGGTGAGCGTCATGTGCAGTTATATTACAAAATCTGACAATGGCTTGCAATGCTAGTAGCGAGAGACCCACCAAAACTTGGCAATAGAGAGATTCGGGGAATTGGGGCCGGAAAGGACCCTATAGGAGACCGGAAAGAGTGGCAGGAATGTGGCACCATGGGGCAGCAAGGCTCGGAATACTGGCTATACTCGATTCAATAATTAACAGTACATATTGATGGCCTGTTCGATGGAGTGATTTGGCAGAAGCTGGCGGCGCTTTTTGATGGTGCCGAAGGTTTTTTCGATGGGCATGATGTCGGGGGAATATGGCGGCAGAAAAAG